>JAAYIT010000175.1 GCA_012523295.1 Porphyromonadaceae bacterium
ATTCTTGGTTACCCCCGTTTTGAGCTACAAACTACAAAAACGAGGTAATATACAAAGATACAAAAAAGCCAACTATCTCACAATGATTTAGTTGGCTTTGTTTTTGCGGTTTGGGGAATAACCCTACCCAAACTCAAAACGTTAAGCGCCTGTCCGTCCTTTGACGGGTTTGGGAGGAACCAACCGCTTAGGGCGGTTTGTTCCGTTAGCTAATAATTCCGATTTTGCTGTTTTTACGCATCAAACCGCTTGAAGCGGTGGGACGCATTTTAAATAGCCTACTCGTCCTTTGACGGGTTTGGGAAGCCCCCTAAATCCCCAAGGGGGGACTTGAGTTTGGGTGTTTTTTTCAAAATTCCTGCGCATTACTACCAAACCCGGAAATCGAAACTCATCCCGATATCGCATCGCTTGTGGTTCCGATATCGCATCGCTAACAAATAGTGGCGACAAGAATGTCGCCACTCCCGAGGGGTTGCCTGCGAATTAACGTGTCGGTTAAATTATACACTTGTACGTTTGCTCCAAGTTCCCCTCCCGAATTCATTTCGGGAGGGTTAGGAGGCACTATATGTATCACACCTTATTTATTTGTCTATCGGTCTGAAAACCGACTGTCATAAGCGCTTTAATTTGTATCATACGGAAAATAGAGGCCGGTAATTTCTAACCCATGCGCACCGAGATTCGTTACGGAGGCGTCAGCAGGATTAACTTGGTAAAGATTATCAGTATAATTTTCGCTATGAGCCCAGTAGAGTATTCCCGAAGGGTGGTGAAAGGCCATGGACTGTATAAAAATTGTCTTTACTCCCGTATCGCCTATTAAAGTAGCTTTACCGGTAGATTTATTGATGGAGTAGAACTTTCCTTCATCTCCTAAAGTTATCCCGTACAGTTTCCCCTCCAAGCTGCAGGCAAGAGTGATCATATTTTCAACTTCTAAATCTCCTATCAGAGTTACCGCTCCGTTGTCTAAGTTCACTTTACCTAATTCGTAATTGGCAGTAATACAGTACAATGTACCTGTGCTGTAATCACACGTCATACCATAAATTTTACCTTGATTACTTTGGCCTTTCTTTTCATAGTGCCCCGTGCCGTGGGTAATGTGATAAAAATTTTGCTCGTGATCATATCCATACACTGTTCCGGCGTAATACGCCGCAGCATAAATGTTGGGAGAGTTCTCTATCTCCTTCACCGTATGTGGCTTGTCGACAGAAAAGGATATGTATTTTTCAGGCTCTGGATAAATTTTAAACCCATAAGCTGTGGGAGGAGTTGCTCCCGGTTCGATGTACCAGTTTTTTGCTTCAGCCGCTTTTACATCTTCTTCGGTGGGTTTGTCGGGGCAATTGTTGAAATATACTTTTCCGACACCTGTGGATGAGGGTAAATCGGCTATTATCTTTGAAATGGCTGTCGCGTCAAAAAGATTATCAGAGCAATTGAGCGTATGAAGCGAACGATTATTTTTCACATCGAGTGTCTTGACCTTGTTGTTTTTAATATCAATAACTTTGAGGAAGAGATTTTTAGTTACGTCCAGCGTTTTCATTCCAATCTCATTGGCTATCAGCGAAGTAATTTTTCCGTAAATGGTAATGGTCTGACTCTCAATGATGTGCGCTTTTTCACTATAGTATGCGTCTTTAGAGGGAACTTTTTCCATTTCGGGGCTTTCGCCGATCTCTTTTTTGCCGTTGTTGTTGAGGTCAATCCACACATCATTTTCATCGCCTTCTTCGGCTTCAATGTAGAGGATGATTTCACTGCCTACCTTTTTTTCTGTCGTAAAAGTTATTTTCGGTTGATTCACTTCAGTAGGCTCATTTTTCTTGCATCCTGCGAACGCGATAAGCGTTAAGATGACTACTGATAAGGTTAATTTTAGTTTTTTCATATTTTTTTATATTATGGATTATTACGAATCAGGACGAATTATTACGAATTGTCGTGAATTAAGAATTTAGTTTATTGGTTGATTTGATTAAATAGCCTACTCGTCCTTTGACGGGTTTGGGAAGCCCCCTAAATCCCCCAAGGGGGACTTGAGTTTGGGTGTTTTTTCCAAAATTCCTGCGCATTACCACCAAACTCGGAACTCGGAACTCGAAACGTTTAGCGCCTGTCCGTCCTTTGACGGATTTGGGAGGAACCCACCGCTTGGAGCGGTTTGTTCAGTAGGTTAATAATTCCGATTTTGCTTGTCCCTAACCGATAGGGGCGTTCGTCTGTTTTAGAAAATCTCAAAAACAGCTAACCCCGCACTTGGATAAGTTACGGGGCGTGATATTTTGAAAAATGAATGAATGTTAATGTGAATGTAAAAAACAGCCTTGAGTACTCAAAAGCATGTCCGATAGGGTGTACCGAGCACATGATTTGCTGCGGGAGTACGGATGTGAAAGTAGTCATCTTCAAACCGTTTTAATGTTTACGTAACAAAGTAACTGAAAATTTCTTAAATTTGCAAGCAATGTTAAGAAAAACTGTTAAAATGGGATGTGAAGTTGAGTGGTTGATTGGTTATCGGGATTTGCATTTTTTTTGTAACTTGTGTTTAATGTTTTTTTTTGTGTTTATTCTCGGTTTTTGCGTCATTTGCGTTCTTGTTTTTAAAGTTGCGGAGTTAAGGTAAAATCTCAACTTATTGCTGATAAAAGTTTAACTTCCTGTTAAAACGAACTATCTTTAATCTTTTTTGTTTATTGAATAGACTAAGGTTTTGTTATTTTAAAAGAGTAATGCAAAAGCTAAAAAAGCAAATAAGCGAATCATTTTTTAACCCAATCTTATATTTTCTGCCGGCACTTGTCTTTATGGTGGTTGATGATTTTTGGGGTATAAATACGGCGTGGAAAGTTTCGTTTCCATTCGCGTTTGCTTTGGTTTTTTACGTCTATTTCATGTACAAAAGGATGTTTTTTTGGCATGGAATTTTGGCATTTTGTTATCTACTTGTCGGTTTTTTTGCCACGTTGGTCGCAGACACAATCGAAGTCTTAAACTATACCGATGAATTTGTCTTTTTTATTTTAATAGTGATACTGGTTTCTCGGAAGAAGGCGTTGCAAAAAGTGGTTTCCAAGACACTCCCGCATGAAATCCCAATGTCAAATAATGAAAACGAGCTTTTTCGGGTCGCGCGGGTGTTGATGATGATTGTGTTGGTTTATCTGATTTTGGGACTATTATTCGATGCTACCAATCTTCCAAATAAAGAAATTCCAATCCGCTATATCAAGTATATTTACGCGCTAAGTATAATTTTCGTGGGAATTTTCGAGACAATCAGAGTATTTATTGTACGAGAAAAATTGATGAGAGAAGATTGGCTGCCGGTTGTCGATGAAGAAGGGAGAGTGATTGGGAGTGTTCAGTACCAGCATGATGCTGACAAAAAAGTTCGGTTAATGCACCCTGTTGTAAGACTTTACTTCATTGAAAACAGAAAAATTCTTTTGCAGCAACGAAAACCCGATGATCAAAACGAACCCATGCTTTGGGATGCTTCACTAAGCCGACAAGTGCGTATGTCGGAGTCAATCGATGGGGCGCTGAGAACTTTTACCGGAAAGCTGTATAACATCGAGCCCATAAAGTTTTTTTCATTGACGAAGTATATTTACCACGGTACTTTCAGCGATCAGCTTATTTATCTTTTTGTGTTGTGTAAATCCGAAGGAATCGCGCCTCAGGCAGACAAAATTTTCAAAACAAAATGGTGGACAATAAAACAGATTGAAGATAACCTGAATTCAGGGATATTTACAGAACGATTTATTAAGGAATATGAAGTGTTGGAAAGAAGCGGATTGCTTGAGAGAGATGGATGTGACTGTGAATGCAGGCTCCGTGATTCTATCCAAAGCATGATGGAGTCGAGTGCCGATTAATGATTATCGGTCCTTTTTTTGTTGTCTTCCTGATTCGATAATTTGAGAGTCTTTTTTTCTTTTCGTTTTCAGCGATAGTATAAAAATCGTTTCTCCTAAAGCAAGTCCTCCCAAAATCAATTGTAAATACAACTTGTGATTTACAACAAAAAAAATGCTGTAAAGCATGAAAACCCACATCGTGATGATTGAAATCAGTTTCCCATTAAGCGACATTGACCGATCTTCCTTGAAATTACGAATAAACTCTCCAAATATTCTATGATTTATAATCCAGCTATGTAGTCTTTTGGAACTTTTGGCATACAGAGCTGCTGCTAAAATCATAAATGGAGTCGTTGGGAGTATGGGAAGAAATATCCCAATCACGCCTAAAACCACACTCAAAGATCCAGATATTATGAGCAGATATTTTTTCATACAAGTTGCAAAGTTAATAAATACAATTTATTTAAGTTGTAGAAAAAAATTATTGTTATATCTTTGAGTGAATTTGAGATCGATTTTGTCTTTCCTTGAGTGCGCTTAGCGAGCTAAATAACTGAAAGAAAAAGCGGAAGACACTCAAAACTTGTCTTAATTAAGAATGGTGAAACAATTTTAAAATATAACAATTAAAGCTTTCAGTTACTTACTATGTGTTTTTGTGTTATCTTTGTGGCATAAAGCAGAAAGCGCGTTGACCTGAGTTTTCTGCAAATTAAAATCTCTAAACTTTCAAGTATGTCTGACGATAAAAAGATTATTTTCTCGATGGTGGGTGTAAGCAAGACATTTCCACCTCAAAAACGTGTGCTAAACAATATTTATCTTTCCTTTTTCTATGGAGCCAAAATCGGAATTATCGGATTAAATGGTTCCGGAAAATCTACTTTGCTGAAAATTATAGCCGGTGTAGAAACCAATTATGAAGGCAATGTGGTCTTTTCACCCGGATATTCTGTGGGATACTTGGAGCAGGAACCGCAGTTGGATGACACGAAAACCGTGAAAGAAATAGTACAGGAAGGTACTCAGGAGGTAGTCGATTTGTTGGCAGAATTTGATAAAATAAACGACCAATTTGCCGACCCCGACGCTGATTTTGATAAGTTGATAGCACGCCAGGCAGAACTCCAGGAGAAGCTTGATCATGCCGATGCGTGGAACCTTGACAATAAGCTTGAGCGAGCAATGGATGCGCTTCGCTGTCCGCCGGAAGATGCACTTGTGAAAAATCTATCCGGAGGAGAAAGACGCAGGGTGGCGCTTTGTAGATTGTTGCTTCGACAGCCCGATATTCTACTGCTTGATGAGCCTACCAACCACTTAGACGCCGAGTCTGTGATGTGGTTGGAGCAACACCTGCACAACTACGCCGGGACAGTGATTGCCATCACACACGACCGCTATTTCTTGGACAATGTAGCGGGGTGGATTTTAGAATTGGATAGGGGAGAAGGTATTCCGTGGAAAGGAAACTACTCATCATGGCTTGAGCAAAAAACCAACCGAATGGCAATGGAAGAGAAACAAGCAAGCAAACGCAGGAAAACACTTGAGCGTGAGTTGGAGTGGGTGCGTATGGCGCCAAAAGCACGTCATGCAAAAGGGAAAGCAAGATTGGACGCATATGATCGCTTGCTGAATGAAGACCAAAAAGAACGGGAAGAAAAATTAGAACTTTTCATACCCAATGGGCCAAGGTTAGGAAATAAAGTAGTAGAGGCAATTGATGTCTCAAAGGCATTTGGCGATAAATTATTATTCGAAAACCTGAACTTCATGCTTCCTCCAAACGGGATTGTAGGGATTATCGGACCAAACGGTGCCGGTAAAACTACACTTTTCCGTATGATAATGGGCATGGAAAAAGCCGACAAAGGAACATTTGATGTGGGTGAAACGGTAAAAATCGGATACGTGGATCAGTCGCATGTGGATATCGACCCGAAGAAAACGGTGTATCAAACCGTGTCGGGTGGAACGGAATTTATCCGTGTAGGTGGGCGAGAAATCAACGCGAGAGCGTACCTTTCAAGATTTAACTTTACAGGAGCCGATCAGGAAAAACTGTGCGGAGTCCTTTCAGGCGGAGAAAGAAACCGCCTTCACTTAGCTTTGACACTCAAGTCCGAAGCGAACGTGCTACTGCTTGACGAGCCCACCAACGATATCGATGTGAATACGTTGCGAGCGCTGGAAGAAGGACTTGAGAATTTCGCCGGATGTGCTGTCGTGATCAGTCACGACCGCTGGTTCCTCGACAGGATTTGTACACATATTATTGCATTTGAAGGCGATTCGCAGGTCTTTGTGTTTGACGGAAACTACTCCGAGTATGAAGAAAATAAGAAAATGCGATTAGGCGATGTGGAACCGAAACGGATTAGGTATAAGAAGCTTATAGCCCAATAAAGGTTTCGAGTTTCAAGTTTTGCAGGCTATTTGAAAAATCCAACATTTCAAATCTGATATAGGTACTAACCGCTCCAAGCGGTTTGACCCGTTGTGGATAAAAATGCATCAAACGTCTTGAAGCCGTTAGATGCTATGTTAGTCATTATCCCAAATTTATTAGGACGGAATACGGATAATCAATTAAAAGTATAGTATTTCAAATTTTAAGTTACGCTATAATTTCGGTACTCTGAGATTATAGTGGTCTGTAGCATTTAGAGTATATTTATGCAAATTAAAACAATTCTTTTTGATTTTGACGGGGTAGTAGTGGACTCTGAAAGTTTGCATTTAAGAGCCTTGGGAGAAGTTTTGGATAATCACGGAATAAAATATCCTGATGATTTGTTGGAGAATTTTGTCGGTAGAAGCGATTCCTCTTTTCCTGACTTGTCCCCTTTGAAATTAGTGCGGTCATAAGTTGCTGTAAATCAATGCTTATTTGTTTTATTTTGCTAATTTTACCGCACTAATGATGTTTTTAGCATGAAAATTAGAATTGTAA
>JAAYIT010000176.1 GCA_012523295.1 Porphyromonadaceae bacterium
GCCTTGTATATAGGTGGTGTAGTGTTCAATCTGTATGTCATAACTGGTTTCCTGTTCATCACTATCAGTGGAAACGCGGCAATATGCTGCTACGCGGAGTTTTGGATTTTCTTCATCACTTTTTGCAAAACCGGCTTGTTTCCTTGCCGGAAGTAGTGTAACAGTCATTTTTTCTTCCACTTTTATTCCTCGCTTTCTATCAGACTGTAAGCATATTCCGCCTGATGGAACGGGGCGTCAAACCGTTCAGTCCCTTCGATGATGCGGAATGTAGAGGGATAGATGACCTCTTTTTTTAATTCTGGTTCGCGGATTCGGCCAAGTTTTTCCGCCCGTCTGATACGTTCCGCTTCGGCAGCTGCAATTGTGTCTGGAGCGATAATCGCCGGATAATAATCATCACCGAGATAGCGCTTATTCTGAAGTATCCTGCCGACTCCCGCATGGAAGGATTTAATAGCAGCTTTCTTCGCGGCCGTCGCCAACGAATCACCGGTCAGATAGGACTGAAATAATGTCTTTATCTGCTCGGCGGCTTGTTCATCAATAATGGCTTTTCCGTTTTCAATCCGGTAGCCGTATGGGGTATGGCCCATCTATCTCACCAGCCTTTCTTTCAGCGTAATGCCGCATTTTAATTCGAACCCGATTTCCGTTCGGGAATATACAAGTATCCGCTCCACAAAGTGGATAAACAGTTCACCGTCAAAATCATTGAGCATTTCCGACTTTGTTGCGTATTGCAGGAGCTCACTGGCCTCATGCAGGTTTATATTGTCGCTGTTTATGAAGCGAGATATAGATTCCTTCTGACGCTGTATGCGCTCGGCTTCCTGCAGAAGTTCATTATTTCCCTTATTAAAAACGGCAGGCTCAAGGTAGCCTTTAGTCATAAGGCCAACAAGTACCTTTCGCTGTTCCGCGTTTTCTTCGAGCTTTTTATCGAGGTCATGTAGCCTTGCCACGCTGTCTTCAGAGTTGATACCGCGAAGGCCCATCAGCAGAGGTCTTAAAACGGCTTGATGACCGAAGATGAGTTTGTTCATCATGGTTACAAACGCATATTCAAAATCAGGTTCCGGAATGTATTTCAGGGAACATTTCTCGGCATCTTCTATATGATTGGTACAGCACCAGGCGATAGTGTGCCTGCCGGTGGAGTGTATGCGACGCTTGAGCTTACCGCCGCACTGACCGCAGATGATTTTACCCGAAAATGGGTAACGGTTCTGATACTTTTTATTCTGCTTTTCCAATCCTTTTTCCTTACCGCGCTGTTCTATGATTGACTGCGCCGCTTCAAAATCTTCATGGTTGATAATCGCGTCATGATGGTTTTTAATCAGGTACTGGTCTTTTTCACCGTAATTGTAATGGCGGTTGAAGTGCGTATCGGTGTAGGTCTTCTGAAAAATGGCGTCGCCGGTATATTTTTCATTACCGACCATCCCTCGAATAGTTGTCGCCGTCCAACGACCGCCTTTCTTGGATGGAACACCCCGGCAGTTCAGTTCACTCGCAATTTTGCCGGTGCCCTTACCCGACAAAATTTCGGAGAAGACTAAACGAACAATGTCTGCCTGCGCTTTATTCACGATTAACTTTCCGTCTACGGCATCGTATCCATAGGGTGGATAGGAAATCTTGAAGGTTCCGTTTTGGAACCTGCGCTTTACCGACCATTTACTGTTTTCCGCAATGGAGACCGACTCGCTTTCAGCCAGTCCACTTAGGATTGACAGCATGTGCCTTCCAGTTGCAAGGTTTATCTGAGCCTGAAATAGTTGAGGTTTATAAGAGCATACCAATTAACTGTTTTATAATAAATAAGCAGGACTATCTTCAAAAGATAGACCAAATCGTAAACGACTACAAGAGCAATCTTGCGAAGATGCAGCTTCGCGAATTGTGGAAAGAGAAAACAGGGACGGACTATCCTTATCAATGGGCAACACACTATCAGACGCCCTTGCTTGCCTGTGTACCAACCGACAAGTGGAACGACTATAAACGTGCTTTCAACGCTGTCAATCTCAAGAACCCCGAAGACAGCGAGGTTAAGTTTGCGTTGGAATTCCTGAGTGCGAATTCAATCTGGGATGACATTACGAGCCAAGAAAAAATCGACAAGGCTTTTGTTAGAGCTATTCTCGGTAGCTATAAAGCCGTGCTGACTGACCTCGACGAGGTTCGTAACTATCTCGCCAAGCATACGCAGGTCAGCCCATACGACTGGGGCGGGCATTTGGAAGTTAGTCGTTTGATTAAAGAACTGGCGCAAAGTAAGTACAACAAGGAGCCCTTTGAGAGAGTTATGCGTCGCATTGACAGTATGGATGGCAACAAGTTGAAAGAATATTTGAAACGTCTTGTTAAAGGCAATATGACAGTCGGAATTGAAATTTTAGAAGACGGCGGGGAGGGATAATCATGAGCGACACGATAGTTAAAATCGGAAAATACTTCAGTGGCACATCGCAGTACCCGCTCTTGGTCGTGGTATCTCCCGATGAATACCGCGACACCCTAAGCGTGTATTCAAGCATGCCCAAAATCAAAGTTAGCGACTAAGGTGTTAGCGAGGATTTGAAAGCGCAGAGTCCAATGCAATGGGTGATGGCTATGAACAATATCAAGCTGACCGCCAAAGAAATCGTGCACAACGATTTGCTCTGCCCCGTTGGTTAATTTCAAGGGTGCCGCTTCGGTGGCACCCAATTTTTCATATCAGTTCACACATTTTCCGCAAAAATATGTTATAATATAAAAAATCCAAAAAACTTTCAAAAATTATTACACACTTTCAAGAATATTGGTACTACTATTTATGAAGGGCCTTTCAAAAACGCGAGGAAGGAGGCGAGTTATGGAACTTCAAAACAAACAGACGGTGAGAATACCGATGGACGATGACAAGATCGTTGAGCTGTATTGGGAACGCAATGAAAAAGCGATTGAGGAAACCGACTTCAAATACAAGAAGTATCTGTTTTCTATTGCCTACAATGTCGTTCACGATCGACTTGACTGCAAGGAGTGCTTGAATGATACATATCTTGGTGCGTGGAATACAATTCCACCGACAAAGCCAAGTGTGTTGAAAGCATTTCTGACAACGATTATACGAAGAATTGCGATCAAACGCTACCACAGCAATATGCGGCAGAACGTAATACCTTCTGAAATGACGGTATCCTTGTCCGAGCTTGAAGATTTCGTAGCAGGTGATGAGGATGTCGGTGCGGAATTCGATGCCGAGAGGCTCGGACACATCATCAGCGACTTTGTTCGCTCGCTTTCAGAGCGAAAACAATTCATATTTATGAGTCGGTACTACTTAGCCGATCCTATTGATACGATTGCAAGTGATCTGAGCTTGAGTCGTTCAATGGTAAACAAGGAACTTGCCGCCATCAGAAGTGCCTTGAAAGAAAAACTTGAAAGTGAGGGTTATTCGATATGAAAAAGAAAGAATGGAATGAAGGTCTGAATTACCTTGACCCCGACCTTGTTGAAAAACATATTGAGCAAAAGGAAAGGCTCAGACAGAAAAAGCAAAAAAACAAAGCCGTATGGCTTCGTTTTGGAGCAATCGCGACCTGTTTCGTGCTGATTTTGAGCGCGGTTATCGCTGTTCCTATGTTACAAAAAGCCAATTTGCCCGATGTTCCTATGTTTTCATCATGCAGCATAAACGAAAATACAAGCAATGAAATTTCCAAAATTTCCGAATACAGTTCTGATGATGCCGATTTGTCAAATGAGGAAAACATATCTCCACCTATGTTTTTTCGTTTTTATTCATCAGATGAATTCCAAACCTGGGTGAATAACGGCGGTGATAATTACAGCGGGAGCCAATATGTTTTAAATGTTATAAAAGAAGAAGGAGAAATAATATTGCCATTTCTTAAAAATGATAAATATAAATTTAAAAGAGGTCAAATTAACTTTAATGTGGAAGAATCAAAAATACTATTAACATTAACTTTTGAGGGTAAAAACACGGAAAAATACACCGAAAAATATCAAGCTGTTAATGTGCTATATATTTATATCAGAGCTATAGATAAAAGTGATCGTCATTTAGATATAAAAAATTATGTAAAAAGTCTTAATTTTAAATATTCAACTTTTGACGATTGGTATTCTTCCATATCATCAACCGTTAAAGGGAGAACATTAAACTATATTTACCATGATTGTAATCTTTCCGCAGACAGCGAAGATATACTGAGTTATGCTCATATAATAATTGATAACAAATGGATGGTAACAATAGTTCAAGAAAACGGTTTGCAAATGAAACCGTTTGACCATGAGATATTAAATTGGCTGGATTTTGAAACGATAACTTATAACGATTTAAGCATTGATATTAAAAACGACGAATAAGAACTTCAATAACTTATATGCCGCGGGGAAACCCGCGGCACACAGCTTAGACGAAGACAAGCCTATACATGTTAAAACTCAGCGAAACTATCTCTTAATCATCGGTTAACCGACGCCAAGCTTGTATATACTCCAACCTTTGAGGGCTTCAAGGAGGACATAGTCGTAAGCCGCTACAACGGCGTGACCGAATA
>JAAYIT010000177.1 GCA_012523295.1 Porphyromonadaceae bacterium
GTAGTATTTTTTTTGCAAAACCTTGACTTAGTTTATCTTTCTTCCTTGATGGATAGCTGTCAATTTCAAAAAATAAAAACAAAAAAAGTATGACAAAATGTGTAAACCTATTTCAGGACGAGACACTCTTATCTTTTATCTTTTACCTTTTATCTTTCACCTAACCTATGATTCTAAAAGACGAAATATTTCCCATCGGGCAAATCACAAAACCACACGGGCTGAAAGGCGAAATGGGATTTACCACCAATTCCTCAATACTGGAGGATGTGGATGTACCATTTGTAATTTTAGAGCCCGAAGGATTGCTGGTGCCGTTTTATCCGGAAAGCATACGGATGCGAACCGATACAACCGGGCTAATAAAACTCGAACGTGTGGATACCGATGAGCAGGCACGCGAATTCATCGGACTTACTATTTACCTGCCAAATGGATTCTTAGATGAATTGGACAACAAAGAGATTGAAATAGAGTATTTCATTGGATTTGAGATAATTGATACCGCGAAAGGAAGTGTCGGGAAAGTAGTTGCAGTGGATGAAAGCACTGCCAATGCGCTATTTGTGTTGGAAAACAAGTCAGGCGAAGTGTTGATACCGATAGCCGATGAATATATTTCCGAAATCAATCATAAAGAGAAAATAATATATCTAACCCTGCCCGAGGGATTGTTGGAGTTGTAAGTTCCGACTCTGCTTCTTCTCATTCAGAGAAAACAACAAACTCATGTTGTGTTCCAACCTAATTTATTAATAGCCTCCATTTACTTCCTGTCACTCAAACAGACGAAAAAAAGAGCTAAAACAGCAAGTTGCCGTAAATAAAGAAAATTTTCCTGTTAACTTTTTTTCAACCAAAACGCCGACATTTTCCTGCCGTTTTGTCAGTCCACTCTCCTCCCATAACCTTCATTTTTTCCGTTTTTCTGCCAATTTTCATACATAAAGGGCTAATTTCCCGATGGCATATCATTTGTAAAAAACATATCGCGATAAAGCAATGAATTGAATTAAAACTAAAAAATATAATTATAAAAATGGGAAAAATAATTGGAATTGACTTGGGTACCACAAACTCTTGTGTTGCCGTGATGGAAGGAAGCGAACCAATCGTTATTACAAATAATGAAGGGAAACGGACTACTCCATCGGTTATTGGTTTTGTAGAAGGCGGAGAGCGAAAAGTAGGTGACCCTGCTAAACGACAAGCTATTACAAACCCTGTAAATACTGTTTCATCTATTAAGCGATTTATGGGTGAAACGTACGATCGTTTGACAAGTGAAGTGAAACGCGTGCCCTTCAAAGTAGTAAAAGGCGATAATAACACTCCACGTGTAGATATTGACGGAAGACTTTACACTCCTCAAGAAATATCGGCTATCATTCTTCAAAAAATGAAAAAAACAGCTGAAGATTACTTAGGTACTGAGGTTACGGAAGCCGTTATTACGGTTCCTGCATACTTTAATGACAGTCAGCGTCAGGCTACAAAAGAAGCAGGAGAAATTGCCGGACTTCAAGTAAAACGCATTATCAACGAACCTACTGCGGCTGCTCTGGCTTACGGATTGGATAAAGCAAACAAAGACATGAAAATTGCCGTGTTCGACTGCGGTGGTGGTACGCACGACGTTTCTATATTGGAATTGGGCGATGGCGTATTTGAAGTAAAATCTACCGATGGCGATACGCACTTGGGTGGCGACGACTTCGACCAACGCATTATCGAATGGTTAGTTGAGGAATTTAAAAACGACAATAGCGGTATCGATCTAAGCAAAGACCCGATGGCGCTGCAACGCTTGAAAGAAGCTGCCGAGAAAGCTAAAATTGAACTTTCAAATACGACTTCTACCGAAATCAACCTGCCGTACATTATGCCTGTTGACGGTGTACCACGCCACTTGGTTCGTACATTGACTCGCGCCAAATTTGAACAATTGGTTGATGACTTGGTGCAACGTACTATCGAGCCATGCCGTACAGCGCTAAAAAACGCGAACTTATCAGTAAATGATATTGACGAAGTAATTCTCGTGGGTGGATCTACCCGTATTCCGGCTATCCAGAGCGCGGTGGAAAAATTCTTCGGTAAAGCGCCTTCAAAAGGTGTAAACCCGGACGAAGTGGTGGCTGTAGGTGCTGCTATTCAAGGTGGCGTGTTGAGCGGTGATGTGAAAGACATTCTGCTGCTTGACGTTACTCCGCTTTCACTCGGTATCGAGACCATGGGTAGCGTGATGACAAAATTGATTGAAGCCAACACGACCATTCCGACCAAGAAATCGGAGACATTCACCACGGCTGCCGATAATCAGCCTTCGGTAGAAATTCACGTGTTGCAAGGAGAGCGCCCAATGGCCGCTCACAACAAATCGCTCGGACGTTTCCACTTAGACGGAATTATGCCTGCGATGCGAGGTGTGCCTCAAATTGAAGTGACGTTTGACATTGATGCCAACGGTATTCTAAACGTATCGGCTAAAGACAAAGCGACAGGCAAACAGCAGCAAATCCGCATTGAAGCTTCTTCCGGATTGAGTGATGAAGAAATCAAGCGTATGAAGGAAGAAGCCGCCGCAAACGCTGCTGCCGATGCCAATGAAAGAGAGCGCGTGGATAAATTGAACCATGCCGACAGCTTGATTTTCAACACCGAAAAACAGCTGAAAGAGATTGGCGATAAACTTCCGGCCGACAAAAAAGGCACCATCGAAAGTGCTTTGGCTCGTCTGAAAGAAGCTCATAAAGCCCAAGACCTTGCCGGAATTGACGCGGCTACTAACGACCTAAACACTGCTTTCCAAGCAGCAAGCCAAGATATTTACAACGCGCAAAATGCACAAGCCGGTCCTCAAGACTTTGGTGGTCAACAACCAGGAGGCGAACAAAGCGGAAGCCAAGAAGGCGACGTAACGGATGTGGATTTTGAAGAAGTGAAGTAATGCCCCTCCAAACCTCCCCGATGGGGAGGCTTAAGATAAAGACTTCCCGATTGAAAAGAGATTTTTGGTCGGGAAGTTTTTTTATACTTGTGATTTATTGAGAATGGGTTTGAAGTTGGGGGAAAATGTGTATTTTTGTGGAGGAGATAGAATTTTTTGGAAGAAACTGTCAATATTGCTTTGTGAGTAATTTCACTTTTTAGAAACCGTAATAAATAAAATATTTAACATTTAATATCTTACTCAAATATCCATCGTTTTTTCTATGATGGGTTAAGAAAAGTATTATATATGAATCCAGAAACCAACCGCATAGAATACAAACGAGAACTTACAGATGATTTGGAAAAAGAGGCAATCACTTTTCTGAATTATCACGAAGGAGGCATATATTATATTGGAATTGACAATACAGGAAAGGTTGTTGGTATTTCTGATATTGATGGTGATATTCTCAAGATCAAAGATCGCCTGAAAAATAACGTTATGCCTTCTTGTATGGGTTTGTTTGATGTGTCAGCAGAAACTATTGAATCAAAAGATGTGATTAAAATCACGTTGGCAAGTGGAACGGAAAAACCGTACTATATCAAGAAACTTGGGATGTCTGAAAAAGGCACATTCATCCGTATCGGTACGGCTGCTGAACCTATGCCTGTGAAAATGATTGAATCTTTATTTGCCAAACGTACACGCAATTCTATTGGAAAAATAAAAGCTCCAAATCAGAATCTTACCTTTGAACAACTTAAGATTTACTACGAGGGAGCAGAAAAAACCTTAAATCAACAGTTTGCATCTAACTTAGAGCTGCTTACAGAAGAAGGGCAATACAATTACGTAGCATACTTGTTGGCAGATGTTAATGGAATGTCTATAAAAGTGGCTAAGTATGATGGTCTTGACAGAGTTGACTTAATAGAAAATAACGAATACGGTTATTGTTCATTAGTTAAAGCCGTCAAACAGGTGCTGGATAAGATAGATTTAGAAAATAAGACATTGACAAAAATTACCCCAAAGGAACGCGAGGAAAAAAGATTATGGAGTCCGGTCGCTTTGCGTGAAGCAGTAGTTAACGCCATTGTCCACAATGACTATACTTCGGAAGTACCGCCAAAGTTTGAGTTCTTTGATGATAGAATAGAGATCACCTCGTTTGGTAGTTTGCCACAAGGCATGACAGAAAGCGAATTCTTTGAAGGTTATTCAGTGCCACGCAATAAAGAGTTAATGCGAGTCTTCAGGGATTTAGACTTGGTAGAACACTTGGGCTCCGGTGTTCCTCGCATTCTTAGAAGTTACGGAAAAGAATGTTTTAAATTTACGGAAAACTTTTTACGAATGACATTTCCTACGTCCGAACAAATTACCGAACAAGTCACCCAGCAAGTCACCCAGCAAGTTACCGAGCAAGTTACCGAGCAAGTCACCGACCAAGTCACCGACCAAGTTAAAGAACTAATAAAGATACTAGATAAAGAGATGGACAGGAAAGAAATACAAGACATATTAGGGCTTTCTCATAGAGAAAACTTCCGTTCGAATTATTTAAAGCCCGCATTGGAACAAGGCTTTGTAGAAATGACCATCCCCGATAAGCCTAACAGCAGTTTGCAAAAATATCGCTTAACAATATTAGGCAAGCAGTTGAAAAGTAAATTATGAGCGGTGCATCTCTATAAAGAATTCTGACGAAAATGCAACCGACATTTAGCGAGCAACCTCAGTAATCATATTTGAGACCCCCAACCCTAAAAGAGAACAAGGTAAGAACTTCCCGATTGAAAAGAGATTTTCGGTCGGGAAGTTTTTTTATGCTTGTGATTTGTTGAGAATGGGTTTGAAGTTTGGGGAAATTTTGTATTTTTGTGAAAAATAGACTTAAAATGAATTCCAAGCAAGTTAAATCCAAAAAACGCGTAGCAGATCACGGAGAGGTGTTTACCAATGAACGGGAAGTGAACGCTATGCTCGATTTGGTAAAACATGAAACCGAGCGCATTGAATCTCGATTTCTTGAACCTACATGTGGTACAGGAAATTTTTTGGCTGAGGTAATAAGGAGAAAATTAAACGTTGTGGACAGCAGATACAGCAAAAGCCAATTGGAATGGGAACGGTATGCGGTATTAGCCGTGTCAAGCATTTACGGAGTAGATATCTTGGAAGATAATGCTCAAGAGTGCAGAGAGCGACTTTTCAAGATATTTGATGAACGTTACACAACTCATTTCAAAGATAAATGCAAAGACGACTGTCGTAAAAGCATTCATTTCTTACTGAAAAGAAATATCCTGCTTGGCGATGCGTTGGATTACACAAACCCCGACACCAAAGAACCTATTGTGTTTTCTGAATGGAGTGCCGTAAACGGCTCTATGTTGAAACGCAGAGATTATATGTTCAAATTTCTAGTTGAGAAAACTCACCAGTTTTCAATGTTCAATGACGAAGGCAACGCAGCAGCGATTGACGAACCTGTAAAGGATTTTCCGCTTATTCATTTCTTAAAACTTGGCGAAGATGATACAAACGAACTATAATCCTGACGTACTCTCTTGCCTTGCCAATCTGAGTAATGACGAAGTGTTCACGCCACCGAGTCTGGTGAATGATATTTTGGACTTGCTCCCAGCCAAATTATGGAGCAACCCTAACGCCAAGTTTTTAGACCCTGTTTCTAAAAGTGGCGTGTTTTTGCGTGAAATGGCAAAGCGACTGATGCTCGGTTTGGAAACCCAAATACCCGACAAGCAGGAACGTATTAACCACATTTTTAGCCAACAATTGTATGGCATTGCCATTACCGATTTAACGGCCTTGCTTTCTCGCAGAAGCGTGTATTGCTCCAAAACAGCCAATGGCAAATACTCCATTTGCGAAACCTTTGATGATGAACAAGGAAACATTCGCTACAAACGAATGAAACATACTTGGCAAAGCGGAAAATGCACCTATTGCGGAGCAAGCCAAGAAGTGTACGACCGAGAAGATGCTTTGGAAACGTACGCTTACCAATTTATTCACACAGACAAACCAGAAAAAATATTCAATATGAAATTTGACGTTATCGTTGGAAATCCGCCTTATCAATTGAGTGACGGTGGCAGTGGTACAGGAATAAGTGCCAAGCCACTATATCACGAATTTGTAAAACAAGCTATCAAATTAAACCCAAGATATTTAACAATGATCATTCCAGCGAGATGGTTTGCTGGCGGAAAAGGTTTGGATGAATTTAGAGAAGAGATGTTAAAAGACAAGCGATTCAAAACATTAGTAGATTTCTCTAACAGTAAAGATTGTTTTCCAGGTGTAAATATCGCTGGTGGGGTTTGTTATTTCCTTTGGGATAAAGAGCATAAAGGCGATTGCTTGGTAATCAATCAGTTTGGAGAGAATAAATATTCAATGACAAGAAAATTAAATGAATACTCAATTTTCGTAAGAAATAATATCGCTATTCAGATTATTGAGAAGATTCGAAATAAGAGTAAGCAATTTATGTCTGAATTTGTATCAACAAGGAATGCTTATGGCTTCGTATCAAGTGAAAGGGGAAGTGAGAATGAATTTCCAAATTCATTGAAATTAATCAGTAGTGGTGGTATAGGATATGTTTCAAGGAATGAAATAATAAAGAATGCAGATACAATTGATAAGTTCAAGGTAACTATTGGAAAAGTTGTACCAAGTAATGGAGAAGTAGATGTAACCCCAGAAATGGGTTATAGAGTAATTACTACTCCAAAGATTTATGGCCCCAGAGAAATATTTACTGAGAGTTATATGCTCTTATCTTCATTTGACACAATAATTGAAGCGGAAAACTTTATGAAGTTCATAATCTTAAAGCTTCCAAGGTTTTTGCTTAAACAAACGTTGACTTCTATGAATATCGCAAAAGACAATTTTATGTTTGTCCCAAAGATGGATTGGAGCATAGCGTATAATGATGAACAATTGTATGAATATTTTTATTTATCAAAAGAAGAAAAAGATTATGTAGATAAAATTATGCGTCCTATTGATTTATCACAAAATAGTGGTGACGATGAGTAAAAAAGATTTTTTTCCTCCTCGTCCGTCCACCAATCCAACTATATATGCTTATGAGTTGGTGGGTGTGGCTACGCACAAGGGGTTGCTTAAAATCGGCTATACCGACCGTGATGCACAA
>JAAYIT010000178.1 GCA_012523295.1 Porphyromonadaceae bacterium
CAAACAACCCACAACCCCTATCACCGCGACGGACAGATGCGGGTTGACGGCAATCAGGGAGCATCCCTGCACTATGAACCAAACAGTTACGGCGTTTTGGAAGACCAGCCGGAATATGCCGATCCGGTAGAAAAAGTACACGGAGATATCAATCGCTGGAGTTTCCACGAAGACGATAACAACTATTATGAGCAACCCCGCAAACTTTTCCACCTGATGAACGATGGTGAAAAACAGAGGCTGTTTGAAAACACAGCCCGGAATATGGGTTGCAGTGAAGACAAGATAAAAATCCGCCACATTGGCAACTGTTATAAGGTTGATCCTGCCTATGGCAGGGGCGTGGCGGATGCATTAGGCATTTCGTATGAGAAAGCCGGAATCAATTAATTTTGTAAATCAACACGACAGAAAAGCGCTTAATGATTTTGAGCGCTTTTTTTCATAGTTGTTTTTCGCGCTGTTCACTTTTTTTGCACAAGAAGAAAAAATCAATGAGAATCCGTTGATTTTACTCTTTATTAATAGGTTTCTCTCAAATGTTTCACCGTTATCGCTGTTCTTTCTTTAGCTTTCAGCTCCGGAGCGGTGATTTCAATCACTTTTTTCTTACCGGGGAGTAAAGTGAAAAAGTTATCACTAAATTTAGCACCCAATACCGGAACTTCTAAAAACACATCTTTTGCCAGTTTTTTGCTTGACAATGTCACCGTATATTTTCCATCGGCATATTTTACCGATTGCTTGATTGTTGTTTCGGGCAGATTGAGTTTGTTGAGCCAGTAGAAGAAGTAATCGCGCGTGGAAATCACTTTTCCTTTGCTGTCGCTTAACCAGGCAAAACGCCGTGGCGAATCAAATCGCGCTGAACAGATCCCGGCACTTCTGCCTCATACCACTTATTTTGGTCTTTTTGAGTAAATTGCCAGCCGTCGTTCAGTAAAATTGTTACAGAGCTTTCATTTTGAGCATTGGCGCAAAATAAAAATAGGTTTGCAAGTAGAAAAATAGTATTTTTTTATGGTTATATTTTTTAGGTGAACATACTACTTTTTCGATTAAAATCATATTTCAAAACTTGAACATGAAATCACCCAAAAATAAAACTTTTTCTTTTACAGGAGAATGGCACGATATTGATAAATCAGTATTGGCTTTACCGAAAATCTGATAAAAACAGATCAGGAATAAATAAGGCGCTCATTGACACTGATTTTATTTCATACTGATAGACAACAGATTATGCACTATTGTTTATTAAATTGTAAAAACGATTGGCGAATTTTATATAGTTATATTTACGAAAGTTGTATATTTGTTGCGTAAATATTGAAGTTAGCGGCTATTATAGAACAACCCTGCAAATGACAATGAAGCATTACATCTTGACATTCCTTTTGGCAACTTTCAGTTTGACATTGTTTGGACAAAGCAGTGACACTTGGACCGCGTTTTGGAATAAAGACACTACACTAATCGGCTATAAAAACAAAAATGGAGCAATTAAAATTGAACCAAAGTTTACAGGTTTATCAAGTGCAAACAAGTTTGACAATATCATTGCGGTATCAGAAGAAATAAACGGAGAATGGAAAAGTTACTACCTAACTAAAACAGGTAGAATTGTGGGTATAGACAGTTTGTATATTTTTGACAACGGCTCAGACTGCGAAAGTGAAGGATTTATCCGCTTCAAGGACAAAAAAACAGAAAAAGTCGGAATGTTTAATGGCAAAGGAGAAATTGTTGTTCCTGCGATTTACAATGGTTTGACAAGGGTAAGAAACGGAATGATAGTCGGACTTAAAGGAGCTGGAAAAGAATATTGGGATAAAGACAATCATTCAGGTTGTAATCATTTTAGATGGACAGGCGGACAAGAAGTGCTTATTGACACTTTGAATAACATTCTTGTAGAAAATTTTCCCTATGATAATTTAATAAATTTTTTCACTCTTGAAAAGACAAAAACACCAAGTTCCGACACAACACGAAAATCATTTTTGGCAACAGACGGAACTTATTATTCATTTGTTGACTTTGAAAAAGAATTTAGACAATGGCTTACAAATAACTTATTCATTAACTTTACAGAAGAAAAATTAGTAAACGCTTCCTATGACAATATTATATGGGCATCAACAAATGGTTGGACAAATTCTAAAAAAGAAAAATTTATTAAGGACAACTTTCTAATACTTAAAAACGGTTTGTTGGAAATTTTGCAACCCGACTGCGATTACTTTATTTTCCAAGACGGACTAAACCCATTTATGTTTGAAGGAGTTGAATTTGAAAAGTATTTCGATAATTGTGGCGAAGCAAAAGATTGGCTATATCCGACAATGGATATAATTGTATCACATAAGAACAAAAATGATTTTACACAAAATCATTATGAATTCTTACGAACCGACAATGTATATAAATTAATTAGCGTGACAATAAGAAACAAGAAAATAAATATCAGTCGCTAACATATAAGGCTTAACCGCTACGAAGCGGAGCGGAGTTGCAGTTTAAGCGATTGTTGACAAATGCTTTGCAAAGACGATAATAGAAGAAAATCAGGCAAATAAACAAACGAAGGTAAATTTTACCTCTATTATTTGAACGAGAGTAAATTTTTAATGTTTTTGCCCTTGTATTAAAAACGAGAGTAATCCCGATAGCTATCGGGAACAATTGAGCAAAACTTGTATTGAGTACATCGAAAAATGGGCAAATTCAACAAGGAAATACCGTATAACGACCTACGGATATTTAGCTCAAACAGACAAAGTATTTGGCTCAAAAAAACATTCATTAGTAAAGAAACGATTACCTTTATGAGCTGAATAAACTGAAATAAAGAGATGGAAACGCAAGAGTTAATATTGAATTATCTGAAAAATAATCCAAATTCGTCTTCAAAAGAAATTTTTGAAAAAGTGTTGTTTGCTTTAGTCTTACTTTCATATATTCAAGCATTTACTGATGGCAATAAACGAATGGCGAGAATTATGGCAAATGCACTTTTGATAGCTAACCGATATTGCCCGATTTCGTTTCGTACTGTGGACTCAATCGAGTATAAAAAAGTAATGTTATTGTTCTATGGGCAGAATAACATATCGGCATTCAAACAGGTATTTGTAAATCAGTTCAAATTTGCAGTTGAAAATTATTTTTAAAGCAAAACGCCAAATAAAACTTAAAAAATTGTCTTTGCGGTGAAAAAAGACTATTTTCACCGCAAGATATGCGGTGAAAATTTATGTACATACACGAAAGAGAGCATTGGACGGATTTTACCTGGGATAACGACAAGTTATTGCCCATTTTAGCTTCTGCAAGACATTTACAAGGTCGCTTGCTTGGTCATATCGAAAGTTTAGGTTTCGATTTAATGAAACGTGCTACTTTGGAATCTCTTATTTTGGAGGTAGTAGATTCATCAAGGATTGAAGGTGAATTTTTAAATCCCGAACTTGTCCGTTCGTCCATTGCCCGAAAACTGGGGATTGAAGGAGCAGAATTTATTACAACGCCACGAAATGTTGACGGAGTTGTGGATGTGCTTTTAGATGCAACGCAAAATTTCGACAAAACACTTTCAGAAGAACGGCTCTTGGGTTGGCACAACTCTCTGTTTCAATCGGGATACAGTGGTTATACAAAAATTGACGTTGCCCGTTATCGTTCGTCAGGGATGAAAGTTGTTTCGGGAGCATTAGGCAAAGAAAAAATACATCTTGAAGCGCCTAAAGCAGAGAGAGTTCCATATGAAATGGAATTATTCTTAGATTGGCTTAACAATAAAAATCACTTGGATATAGTGTTGAAAGCCATGATTGCACATTTTTGGTTTGTAACTATTCACCCTTTTGATGACGGCAACGGACGATTGGCAAGAGCCATTATGGATATGTTTCTGGCAAAAAGTGATGGAAATAAAATTCGCTTTTACAGCATTTCAAATCAAATTTTCAAAGAACATAAAAAGTACAATGAGATTATTGAAAGAGCACAAAAGGGAACAACAGACATCACATCTTATTTAGAGTGGTTTCTCGGTTGTTTTGAAAGAGCTTTGCTTTCAAGCGAAAAGAATTTGGAAATCATTTTAGACAAAGCCTACTTCTGGGATAAGCATAAATTCAAGAGCATAAACGACAGACAAAGACTTGTAATCAATTACTTGTATGATAATTACGATAACAATACAGGCTTTTTAAGAACATCTGTTTATGCCAAACTTGCAAAAACATCAAAGGACACAGCCTTGCGGGATTTACAGGATTTAGTTGCAAAAGAAATGTTGAAGACGGAAGACAGCGGAAAGAAGACAAATTATATCATCGTCAGTCCCAAAAGTATAAGAATACCAAAAATAATTCCCGGAGAAATATCGAAATAATCCATTTCGCAACCCAACAAAAAATTGGGAAAGCCTATAACGCTAAATCGGGAAATGATAGAAAATTTCGTAATGGCATGACAGGTACGCTTTGATTGTTTTGGTTACTTTCATAGTTTTCAATTCATAATTACAGCATGGCAAGCGTAATCTCCTAACATTCTTTATTTCCTGCTGAATTGCCTATTTTTGGGGTTTAAAAAATAGAAAATGAAAGTTCTGGTAATGTATGTGGATGAGTTTTCCTATACTCCTGCACAAAAGAATCTGGACACTGCCGAAGAGATTACCGGGGGGGCGGCTTTTACCGACTCAATTCTGGCTTTTGTTCAGGTGGAGGAAAGCGATGAAGAGTATGACGTGAAAAGCCGCGAAAAAAAGCTGGTCAACCACCTGAAATGGACCGCCCGAAAAAATGACTGCAAAAACATTATCCTGCATTCGTTCGCTCATTTGTCGGAGTCAAAGGCATCGGCAGAATTTACAAAGGAGATTTTTGATTTGAGTGAAATACGGTTGCAGAACGGAGGGTACACCACAGCACAAACCCCTTTTGGCTATTTCCTGGACCTGAGCATCAAAGCTCCCGGACATTCGCTGGCTCGAATCTGGGCATCACTGTAACCGCGGAACTTCTGAATCGCTAAATATTTTGCTTTGCCTTGATTTTCAGCTTCTGCCCGATGGAAATCCTGGAGCGTGCCGAAAGATTATTCAGCCGTAAAATTTCATCTGCTGATATCCCCGGATATTTTTTGGCAATTTCCCAGATGGTGTCGCCTTTTCTCACCGTGTAATATTCATAGGAAGAATCCAGAGCGTTAATCTGCGGAGCGGGGGCGGAAGCGGTATTGGCAGTTGTACCTGTTCCGGCGGATTTTCCGATACTTGCCTGCTTCTGGGCAAAAGTCATGGCATTCAGCTTTTCGTACCGTTCTTTCTGGTCGGGAGAGACATAAATTGCCAGCTTCTG
>JAAYIT010000179.1 GCA_012523295.1 Porphyromonadaceae bacterium
AATAACTACAGATTACACCAATTGGCGTAATCTGAGTTATTATTAATAAATAAAATTATTCTTGAGTATAAAGAAAGACGTAATCAAAGGTGTTTTGTAACCAATGAAATGTTAAATTGAGGTGTTTTGCATTAAAAAAGAGAATCGCCGGCCTGTGAAATCCGGAAGCGAATTACATGCTCTTTTTTCTCAATTGCATACTTCTTTAAAACACCCGGTCCGCAGCTGCTATTTCCTAAGCCTAATTGCTGTACATCAATGGATAAAACGGTTTCGGGACG
Source organism: Porphyromonadaceae bacterium (assembly GCA_012523295.1). GTDB lineage: Bacteria > Bacteroidota > Bacteroidia > Bacteroidales > Paludibacteraceae > UPXZ01. The sequence continues at coordinate 282 of JAAYIT010000179.1, forward strand.
TTGATTCAGATCAACATTGTGGGATGCTTCGTGTAAATCTGTTGCCAGAAAATGGAGCGCAGAAGCTGAGAAAGTGTTATCCAAAGCTTTTATGGTGATTCCGCGATTTTTTGAATCGGTGAGTCTTAGCGCTTGAACGTCTTCTTTGTTTCCGCTTTCTTGCGGGTAAGGGTAGTTTACCAATTGATCCGTCACGGTAGAATTCCATAGACCAATTGAAACGGAGGACTTTCTGTCAATATAGTTTTCATGCGGTCCATACCCGTACCATGTAAAATTTTCCAGTCCGGAATCCAAAATGAACCTGACTCCTAATCGTGGCAATTCAGGCAGTTCACCTTCAAAATTAAAGATTCTTTTCACATCGATTTCTCCACTTCCGAGAATTGTGTAAGTTGATTTTGAAATGATTGTTCCTTCTGAATATGAATTACGTATTGTTGTGTTTATTTCGACTGAATTATCCGAATTTTGGAGCCAAGTAACCGATTCCGCCCTAATTTTCGGAGTACTCATACCATGCTTTTCCCAATCTTTTGCAAGCCAATTTCCGAATCCCTTGTCGTTGTCAAGAGGCGCTCGGAATGCTTGTGTTTCAAGCTGTGAAACGCCTGAAATGGTGTTTGCAAAGATTTCTTTGTCATTGTATTTTAGAGAAATAGGATTCCCGGATTTCATATCCCATTTCACGGAAAAGCCTCTGCCGACTATACTTAGAACATCTCCATTTAATTCGGATTTTAAATTCCCGGGTTTTCTTTTCTTTCCGGAAGTTTCTCTTCCGAGCAGGCCGTTTTGTAGTGTAAATTGCTCACCGGCAACTTCAAAACCTTGATCAGCCCAAGCCGTTTTTTCCTTAAGAACGAAACGGATATTCAGTTGAATATCTTTGTTCTTTTCCCATTTTTTCTTGTTATTTAATTTAATAAGATCAGAGTTTCCGGGCTCAATATTCGGGATTTTCAGCTCTCCTTTTTCAATTGTTTCGCCATCACCGGTTATCTCCCAAAGCAGCTTGTAGATAGATAAATCAATGTGATGATGGCGGTTTGTGATTTGCAGATTCAGTGAATTATCGTTTTTCAACTCAATTTTTATCGGTTGATATACTTTTTTCACTTCTAAGTACTTGGGTGAAATGGTTCTGTCAGAAAATACGATTCCGTTGAAACAGAAATTCTTCAAATTAGGCACATCTCCAAAATTACCTCCATAAGCAACTTTTGTTTTACCGTTATCGGTTTTAACGTAAATACCCTGATCGGCCCAATCCCAGATAAAACCGCCCAACATACGGCGGTTGCTGTATATTTCGTCCCAGTACTCCTTGAAATTTCCGAGTGCATTTCCCATGGCGTGTGCATATTCGCTTGTTAGTACGGGTCGGTTATCATTTGTTTTTTCAGCAATGCTCAAAAGTCTTTCCCAGCGTGCGTTTTCGGCTCGTTCCGTGTTTTCCCCTTCGGGAATATTCGGGTTCAGATATTCATCTTGTGTTCTCGGATAAAACCTGCTAATAACATCTACGGTTTCGGGGTCGTTAATTTCACCTTGGGCTCCTTCGTAATGGATTGGGCGGGTAGGATCGTAGTCTTTAAGCCATGCCGAGATTGCCGCGAAATTGAATCCATATCCGGACTCATTTCCCATTGACCAGAAGATAATTGAAGGGTGATTTTTGTCTCTTACAGCCATTCTCACAGCCCGGTCAAGAAATGCATTTGTCCAGTCCGTATTGCTTGCCAGCATGCCTCGTACCCCGTGAGTTTCAATATCAGCTTCATCCATCACGTAAAGTCCGTACTCATCACACAATTCATACCAGCGCGAAACATTCGGATAATGAGCCGTTCGTACAGCGTTTATGTTCGCTTGTTTCATCAGCATGATATCCTTCAGCATCTGTTCTTCGGTTACCATTTTGGCTGTAATCGGATCGTGTTCGTGTCGATTCACGCCGCGAAATCTAATCGGTTTCCCATTGATTAAAACCTCACCATCTTTGATTTGAATGCTTCTGAATCCAATTTTTGTGGAAATTTGTTCTACGACTTTTCCGGTAGAATCATTGAGAGTCAACTGAAGTGTGTATAAATTCGGAGTCTCTGCCGTCCATTTTTTCGGATTATTAATCTTAGCTTCCATCCAGGCGAATTTTCGAATTCCTCGTTGCGGGAAACGATCGTTCATTACAGCGGCTCTGTAATCAAGATTCAGAATCGGAGTTACTTCCTGTGATAATTCGTTGTTTATAATAGGCTGATTATCAACACTAAACAGCTGTGCCGTAATCTTATATCCTTCTCCTTTCTGAGAATTATAAACGGAGATTTCCGGATGGATTTCCAACAGCGCGTGTTCGTAATTATCATCCAAAACAGTCCGCACTCCAAAGTCCCGAATGCGGATATTTTCGGTAGCATACAAGTAAATTGACCTGTGAATCCCTCCGAAACGCCACATGTCCTGATCTTCTAAATAGCTTCCATCGGAATATTTATACACTTCCAAAGCGATATGGTTTTTCCCTTTTTTCAGGTATCGCGTGATTCGAAATTCAGAGGGTTCCATACTTCCTTGGCTGTAACCCACTTTTTCACCATTTACCCACACATAGAATGCACTCTGTATTCCTTCGAAATGGAGAAAAATCTCTTTTCCGCTCCAGCTTTCCGGTACTTCAAATGTTCGGCGGTATGACCCGACCGGATTTCTTTCTTTGTAAGTGGTGTAGGTAGATTTAGGCTCTTTAGTAACAAACGGAGGTTCGATCTTGAAGGGATAACCTGCGCTGACATAGACCGGCGTGCCAAATCCGTTTACTTCCCAATTGGCAGGTACAGGGAAATTTATCCAATCGGAATCATTGAAGTCCGGTTTGAAAAAGTCAGGTGTTCGTCCTTCCGGTGTGGGAGTCCAGTTGAATTTCCAGGTTCCATCCAATGACATCATCCTGTCGTTTTTTTCATTCCCATACGGAATGAAAGAAGCTCTTGCCGGTTCACGGTTTATCTGGAGGACGTGATGGTTTTCCCAGTCGTTTTTCTGACTGAAAAGACTGATAGAAACGAATAATAATAGTATTGAAAAAGAGAAATATTTCATTTTATTGTTGTCACTAATTTTGAAGTCGTCTTGACTTTAGAAATTTTGTTAGTTAATGTGAGTTCGATATAACCAAAAAACAATAGTTAGATTTATGAGATTGATTTGCAATAAGGTAATAAGGTTGAGATTTATTCTGTATCATTTTCTACTAAGGTTCCTTATTTGAATAAGGTTTTAAAACCTTATTTTCTCAATACAAACATTAGTAGTATTGAAATACATATTGACATATACCTTATTACCTTATTTACCAATGAAATAAATAAATTCTTATTTCGAACTTACGTTAAATAAGCAATCTGTTTTTATTTTACTGCACCGTCAGCGCATCAATTCGGAGTCCATCCATATCTTCAGCGGAAATTTCCAATTTATAATCTCCGGCATTGATAAAATCTCCGGTGCTTGTACTTAGGGTACGCCATTTTTCATCTGCGACGGGGAATGTTACCGTGCTTTCTTTCACGATTGACCCGTTGGCTCCGATTAGATTCAAATGAACTGTTTTAGGTGTTTTGCTCACATTCATATAATTGAATCTGAACGCATAGATATTGGCGATTCCTGTGGAAATTTCAAATGTTATTTTATTTGATTTCCCGGATTTAAAGCCGACGTACGAACGATTGCGAAAGTCTTTTTTCTCAAAATTCCCTTGAGCGACAGCATTTTCGGCTTCATGCACTATCGCTTCACGTGATTCGCCACCGGATGGAAGTGAATCGAGCGGAGTTTTGATTACTCGTTTTATAGCATTCCATGACCATCTATCTGACGATGAAGGTTTTGCGGGTTGAATATCACGCTGTTTTGAAGCTATCGCGATGGCGGAAATAATGGCTTGTCCGGCTTTTATTTCCGGGAATGAAAGTTTTAATTCACCACCGGTTATTTTCGCATTGACAACTTGTTTGAATGCTTTGTCATGTCCCGCTTCTGCCCAAATATCGAGATCGTCAATATAAGCTGAATCATTCACAGCTACATCAAAAACGCGGTAACCTTCACAGTCTTTATTGCCGCCTGTCCCGTGCCATGGCTCCACAAAATAAAGCTCTACCCGATAATCGCCATCAGGTAACGGGAAATGATACGCCAGCTTATGACGACCGTAACGGAATTGCCCGAACAATTTCCAGTCTTTCGTGCCCGAAATCGGATCACGCGTGAATCGCTGACTAGCTTGATAGGGATTGATTTCCGGATAGTCATCAGCCCACGAAACCGAGCCCCACTCATTTTTATTTTTCAACGAGACATCCGCGCTCCATTTTTGATTAAACTCATCCACGTAATCATCGCCGCCGCAATTCACCCTGTAAATATAGTGATAATCTTTTTCTCCCTTCAAAATCGGTTGATTATCTTTATAAAACTGATTGAAACCGGGAGATTCCGGAAGGTTATCGAGCACGATATAATCTTCTGCAACCACTTTACCATCAACATATCCAACCGCATAGAGTACATTGTATTTTATTGGCACATTATCCCAACGAAAATGAGTTCCAATCGGACCACGCTTCTTTTTTCCGAGAGACACAGATTTCACATCGTTGAATAATTCTACCTCATCGCAATTTGAAAACACCCGGATTCCGCTTTTGATTCCCGTGTCATTCCAACGGTCAGCCCACGTGTGCGATTCGATGTAAACCATCGGATCTGATTTTGGGTCGGCATAATTTGACCTGTACATATAAAACACATCCAATGGTTCGTCCCAGGGAGTAATCAGTCCTTTGTAATTCACCGGCCCGATTTTGTCGATAATCCGGTAACCTTCATCGGGTTGTCTTCTTCCGGGGTTGTCGTGCGTGTTATAAATCCACTGAAATTGCCCCACAATACTGTCACGAACCGATTCGGCAAGTCGGATTTTTTGTTCCATCAGCAGATTCATGCGGTTTTCACTCCAAATTCCGTTTTGTTCGTACTCTCCTTCGGTGTGTAAATCGATAGAACGCCATGCGCCATACTCTCCGTTTAGCAGTTGGAATTTCAGTTCGTTGGCATAGTTGTCCGGATTTCCGCCATATGTTCCCGACCAATTCTGAACAACATTCCAGTCTGTTCCCGAGCCGCCGTTGCAGGTGGTGATAATCCGGTGACTTCCTGCTGTCGGATCCATTTCACGGATAATGTCGGCACATTCTTTCGCAAAATCTTCCGGTAAAACACTTTCATTCTGCAAGCCCCACATCACAACGGATGGCGAATTTCTCCTCTCTTTGACCCATTGACGGAGTAACTTTTTGAAGTTTTCACGAAATTCGGGTGTGTCATACCAGATGTGGGCCGAAAATTGTGTCCAACATAAAATCCCGTTTTCATCCCAATGTTTTTGGTAGGACAAATGGTGCGGTTGATGCGCATCCCGGAACGCATTGAATCCTGCATCTTTTATTTGCCCGACGCGTGCCTTAATCTGCTCTTCAGAAAATGCGTGCGACTGCCCGAAAATATGCTCATACTCACAAACTCCGTTCATAAACACCGATTCACCATTCAGCTTAAACGTATTGTCGCCATCATTTCTGAAAATCGGCCAGCTCGCTGTTCGGATGCCGTAAGGCGTGGTAACTTCGTCTGTGGTTACACCGTTTCGCTTGATAACCGTTGCGAGTTGATAAAGGTAGGGTTTTTCCGTACTCCATAAAATCGGATTTTTAATTTCAGGGCTGATTTTTTTTATGATTCTCGTTTCACCGGGACGCAGGGTGATGGTGTCTGAAAGTCTGAAAACAGCAACTCCGTTATCGTTGTTTAGACGGGTAATAAACTCAATTGTTTCGGTAGAATTACTGTAGTTTTTTATTTCAGTTTCAATATTCAGGTAGTTGGTATTCTCATTCCAAACATGTACTCCGAATGGCTCTATCCGTACTTTGTCAATGATTTCCATTGTTACAGGCCTGAAAATCCCGAAGGGCTGAGAACCTTCCGAAAAACCCCATTCGGAAGAGCAACCGCCGCAAACCCACGGCATATCCATAATAAGCGAAGGATGTTCGGCTTTGATTGAAAGCGTGTTTTTAGTTCCGGCTTTGATGTGATCGGTTACTTCGAGAGTGAAGGTTGTTCTGCCGCTGAGATGCCTTCCCATGTTTTTGCCGTTTACAAAAACTGTCGCATAAGTTCCTATTCCTTCGAAACGTATAAAGATACGCTTATCAGAACTGACTTCGGGCATATCAAATTCTTTTGTGTACCACGCATTTCCGTGATTATTTCCGTGAAGCAACTGGCGATATCCTGCATAATCATCCCAATTGTGAGGGATATTCACATTAATCCAGTTTTTATCAACCTTGAAATCATCATGTTTTTTGCTGTTTTCTTCACCTGAAATTGTTTTCCAGTTTTTGTTTAGTGAAATGATTGTTCTCCTCCCTTTCGGTTCGGGTTCGGGGAATCGCAGCTTCGATCTGCCCATCGGTTTTGAAACCGCTACGGCAATTCCACGCTGATCATCATGATTTACTCCGCAATAAAAATGATACACCACGCCTTCGTGTACAACCACACTTGACTTGTGAGCAAAAAGATTGTCGTAACTTTTTGAAGGAATAATCAGATCTTCACCTTTCCAATCGGTCCAGTTTACCAAATCATACGAACAGGCAAAAGTGTTGAACGCTTTGTAAGGCCTCGATTCACGAAATGCTCCGAAATAAAACATTACGTACAAATCACCCATTTTTTGAATGTGGGCATCGCCTGTAATCCCTTCTTCGTGTGAAAAAACGGGATTTCCGGGGTAACGGGTCCACGATTTCATGTTGTCCGATAACGCGATTCCGATTCTTTCGGCTTTTATTTTTGATTCCGGATGAATGCCGCCTGCATTGTAAAACATAACGAATCGTTTCCCGAATCTTCCCGTTTTATCTTCAAAAACTGAACTTTTATACTGTATAATATTCTCAAACCACTGCGCGTTTTTCTCTTCGGGAGCCATGATTGGTTTATTGAAACCTTTCCATTCGTGTGCTTTTGTAATGTCATTGCTTGTGTAAGCCAGACCAATTTTCAAAGGGCCTGTTTCATAGCCGGTTTTTTTGCCACCGATATAGGTCATCCAGTACTTTCTCTTGAATTTAGCGAGTTCGTAAGAGCCACCCCAGTTGATATCCTGCAACGAAAGAAAACCGCCACGCTGATTCATATCCCAGCCTTTTTCTTTGAATGAAAGTATCCTGCCAAGTGTTTTCCACTCCAGCAAATTGTCACTTTCAGCGAGCCAGGTTTCGTATCCGCGTCCATCTTTTCCCGTTTTTCCATCGTAAATCAGGTAAGTCATGTACCATTTGTCGCCCTCACGAAAAACGGTCGGACAATCGGCTTTGTAGTTGTTTGTCGTCGGAGCAATGACCAATCCGTACTTGTAAGGCGTTTTGATTTTTTCGTAAACTTCCTCCATTTTGGATTGCGGTACAACGGTTTGAGCCGAGATATTACTCAAAAACAGAATTGATAGTATAAAAAATGATATGGATTTAAGAGAATGCATAGAGATATATGTGGTAGATTTTGTTTTAGTTAAATAGTTCAACATTATTTTTAGAAGTATTTGTTATCAATTTGTGTGAATGAAGGGTTGAAGTTTCATTGGAAATAAATTATAATTCATCTATTCTAATTTTAATTGCTCCCCTAAATCCTCTAATAGGAAGACTTTTAGCAAGTGCAAAAAGTGAAAATTATAAGCAATTTTCAGCGTACAATCTTACCCCTTTGGGCAGGATTGTAAGGTTTTTCTTTATTTCAACTATTTGAAGGGTTTCCAACCACTTCAAAAGTTGAAAAATCAACTTTCCAATTAGTCAGAGACCGTTGGAATGGTTTTAAAAGCGAATAATTAATTAGAATTTAACAGCCTTTCCCTCTTGGGGGAAATTCCAAGAGAGGAAGAGGGCATTTTATGACAAACGGGTTGAGATTACAGTTGAACCCATTATTCGCATAATTTACTAATTAAACACATTATAAAGTACAATCATTATCAAAATTAACGCGCCCCAGGCTATTTTCACACCTGAACTTACTTTGATTTTTTCAATTTCGATTGTTTTCGGCTCATCAGCCTTTGTTGCGAAAAGCGAGTAAGCTAACACGAAAATCGATAAGATAACAAAGATACCGAAAGAGATATATAAAAAGTGTATTCCGTTGAAAATCAGATTTAAATAGTACAACAATCCAATCCCGATACTGAAAACTGTTCCGAGTGAAAGAATTATATTGACGGCTTTCTCGGAAGTTTTTTTCCACAATACCGCTGATAAAAACGCAACTGCCATTGGTGGTGCGATAAACCCTAAAACGGATTGAAAAATATTGAAAAAACTCAGTCCCCGGATCGATGAAATACCGACTGCAAGGAAGAATGAGAATACCGATCCAATCAGCACAACGATTCGCCCTGTTTTTTTTATGCCCTGATTATCCAAGTCAGGTTTGAAACTTTTAACATAAATATCCATTGTGAAAACGGCACTTAGCGAATTAAGCGCTGAGCCGATTGTACTGATTAAAGCTGCCAGCATTACTATGACTACAAGCCCCAAAAGACCGGCGGGAAAAACTGTTTCGACTAATTTCAAATAAGCATCGGTGGAGTTCGAAAGATTCGGAATGAGAATAAAAACGAAAATCCCCGGCAGAATGAAAAGCGGAATGTCAATCAGTTTCAACCAGGCTACAAAGTTAGCGCCCATTTGTCCGTTTTTAAGGTTTTTTGCCCCGAGGACAGACTGCACCATCGATTGATCGGTACACCAAAACCAAATTCCCATAATCGGATATCCGAGTAGTATTGCCAACCAAGGAAAATCTTTGTCACTTAAAGGCTGAAATAGTTTCCAGTAGGATGAAGGAGTAGCTTCTATCACGTTTCCGATTCCACCAATTTTATTGAGTGAAAAAAGTACGAGCAGCACTGAAACACCAATTAACAAAAGCATTTGGAACACATTGGTGTATGCGATAGTTTTTAATCCGCCAAGGATGACAAATACAGCAGAAACAGTTACCAGAATAATGATACATTGCCAAAGCGAAAGATTTATGATTTGTGCCATAAAAACTCCACCAGAAAACAAGGTCAAGCCGAGCCACGAAATAACAATAGTTACAATGGTGTACCAAGCTATGTACTGTCTTGTTTTCTCACCAAACCGCTTCCCCATATACTCGGGCAGTGTAGTCACTTTCGCACCCAGATAGCGCGGTGCAAAGACAAAAGCCAACAGAAATATAAACGGAAACGCGTACCAGGAAAAATTTCCGGCTACGATTCCGCTTTCAAATCCGCTGCTCGCATTGGCAATAAGCATAGAAGGACCAACATTTGTACCCCACATCGTCAGCCCAATCGCGAACCAACCCAATGATTTATTGGCAAGAAAAAGATTCTCGCTTTTATCTCTTTTATTGGAAGCAGACCAAATTGCAATGCCAACTAAAATCACGATGTATGCAATGATTACGACAATATCGAGCGAAGAAAGATTGATGAAGTTTGACATGAGATCTAATCCCAAAAGAGGTACTTAAATGGATTTTTAATTGTAAACAAAGGTTTTTACAGCTTTTACTGAAAATTCAAAAAATTATATAAAATTGCGTTTTTAATTTCACTTTATTGGTTAGAAGTTAAATTCAGATAACTTGTCCACACCTCGCCTTCTTCTGCCCCCTCGATACCTTCTTGATACCGACTCATAATTGAATTCCATTCATCTACTCTTGGATTATTCTCAGTCGTTTTTGGATTCAATTCTGCCAATGTTTTCCCGTTGGGAATGCTGATAACGAGCATTAATTGTCGCCCGTTTCTAAAAACGAGAACTTGCTGAAAATCAGCATTGCAAAATCCTTCGGGTACTTCTCTCCATTTGGAAAATTGGAATTTGTGATAGTCCAGATACTCTTGTTGCATTATCGGATTTTCCACTAAATTGGCAGTCATTATCACGTGACTCCATTCTTCGGCAGGTTTCTTTTTACAGTATTCGGCTCCGTTGAAATTGTAAAACGGCTCCGGAAAAACATTGATTTTCTGATTGGGAAAAGCGCTGTGAATATTCATAAGCAAGTTGTCCACCCGCTTTCGATTAGTGTAAATAACCCACCGATTTTGCCGGTTAAAAAGAGAAGCCGAATCGATATGATTTGACTTGGCAAACTCCAAGAATGAATCATTTGAAATAAATGACTGCAAATCAATTATTTCAATAACTGCCGTGTGCTGCTTTTCCGATCGGCAGCTGATAAATAGCAAAACAGTGATAAGGATCCCAAGGTATTTTGATATTTTCATGCGATTATTTATAATTTTTCACTTTAAGGATGTATGGAACACGCCATTAATCATTTCCTTAGGTTTGAGATTTATCTTAAATGGCTGTTTCATAAAGTATTATTTCTGACCGACAAAAAATATTAATACACAACATATGTCGCAGATATACAATTACATATAGCTTGAAAACAACTTATGGGATTGCTTTTTTGACTTCGTAGAAGTTAATTTTGCATAATCTGCCAAAGGTAGGACAAGTGCCCCAATTATACTTGTGGGGAGGGATACCATAAGTTAGTAATCAAACACTGTAAGTGTTTCCTAATACTGATTTTTAGGAAAACTCCTACAGAGTTCTACCATGTCTTTGACCTTTCACCCCCGGATAAATCCGGGGGTTATTTTAGGAATTGTCCTACAGACAATTTTTAGTCGGTCAGTAGTGATAAAGCATTTAATATGATTATCCGTTTTTGTTCCTAATCTTAAATAATCTTTTTTTAGATTGGGACTAACCGCTTCAAGTCGGTTTGTCCCGTTGTCCTACGACGTAAATATGCAACAACACCGAATATCGGGATTGTTGTGGTGCAACAGTTCAAAATTGCAACATATATAAATGATTGCGGATAATCATATTATTTAATCACTCACATACCGGACTGCCGAAATTGGTCTTTAGAGAAATGAAAAATATGACTCATAAAGTTTTTCTTAGTAAAACAACCAATCCACATGCTCAGATGATTCATCTTCAACTAATCCGACATTTCGTGACGTGATATCGGATGTTGAAAAACCTAAAATCAGACACATTCCTCTTCCAATCGAAAGGGTGTGTTTTCCTGCCGCAAAATTATACGTATGTATGTTTACTGCCGGTTGTCCTGAGAGTTTGATTGCGTTGATTAATACCGGATCGGCCTGTCCATACAGATTGGCTGATGCATCGGTTTCTAATGTAGGCGCTTTAGCGTACGCGCTTTGATCGTTTCTGAAAAACCCTACTAATAATTTTACCGGCTCTTTCGTTTCAAAGGTTAATGTCGTACCGTTTTTCTTCTGATTTTCACCATTTACCTTATAAACTTTCATTTTTTTCAACTCCTGTGCCACATCTTCTACTTTTGAGTCTTCACCTTCAATTATTTCTAACCCTTCACTCAGTGAAATCCATTTTCCGCTTGTACCGGAGACAGATAGCTCGGCTGGAATCAATTCATCTGCAGCAACAGCGCTTTTTTTATCATCTGATTCGAGAATCGCCAGATTTTCTTTGAAATTTTCAAGCTCTTTTTCGTAATGAGGAAGCAATTCGAGCCAGGTCTTGTTTTTACCATCATCACCGCCAATCGGGATACGACGCTGAGCGGTTTGCATGCTGTTGGCGTAAAGATAAGTGTCTTTTGTCAAATCTACCAATTTTCTGTAATGATCCAGGCTTTTTTCCATCAGAGGAATCGCTTTTTCGAGGTCACTCACATCTTTGGTGTATTGATAATCAAGCACATGTTCGGCCGCTTTTACTTTTGAATTGAAGAAATAGGCAAATTCACGGTAACTGTAGATGTCATTTTTCAGACGTAGAAATTCATCTTTATTTTTCGTAACTTTCTTCTCGGCTTTGTCAATTGCAGCAACGGCTTTATCACCATGTGCTACAACTTCAGCAATGATATTCAGTGGAAGTTCACCAACATGCGGAATATTGTTCATTTTTTTCTCAACATATTCTATCAGTTTTTCACCTTCCGGACCGCACGATTCGTAAAAACCGGGATATATCCGATACTTGTACGGATTTACCAATTGGCTCATAAACATTCCGAGGAGTAAAGTCTGGCGATTGCCTTCGGTGATTCCGAATCGACGGAGTAATTTTGGAGCAATTTCTCCCGATTGTTCGTATGCTTCGAGGATATTTGAGGCGGAATTTCCGCTTCCGTAGTAATCGGCAAGTACGTTTGTCCAGTAATTTTTCTCATCCTTCCTGGTGCGGTCGGCTTTCCATGCATAGCGTCCCCAAGCTTTGTACCACATCCAATCCCTGTCCAACTGCTCTAACCTTTTTCCTCCGGACAATTTATCTGCCGTGAAAGGCCAATCCCAGTATGAAGCCTGCGGATAAAGATGTAGTGCGTTGGCGCCGTGCACATTATGCATTGCTTGAATGGATTTTTGAATAAAATCCGGTGATGCATAGCGGAAAGGTTCGAGATTTGCCAGAATATGGACGTTGTCAATATGAACCGAGCCTAACGAGCTCAAATCTTGGTGGATTTTTGACCAGGGTCCACGCGGTTCGTAGGTGGTGAGTGATTCACCGTTGTACTTGTGCATCGTATAAAGATTTTTGTAAAGCGGAAGAGCCTCATCCATTACCATCTTGGCATCGGTATCGTGAGCACGAAGCAGAAGCGGCGGTTCATCTGTTCTGCCCAATGCTTTCAGTCCATCTTTTACACCCGGAATAATGGTTTCGGTAAACCAAACCACATCGTCTTCATACGTCGCCATGGCTTCTCCAAGACAAACCAGAAGACCTACATTCGGATATTTTTCAATAAATGCGGCAACTGATTTACGTGTATAATCAGCAATTAAAGGCGTAATAGGTCGGTTCCTGTCCTGTGTCTTTAGTCCGTAATGTTCAGCAAAAGGCTTGGAAAGCAAGATGTTGTAAAACATTTGAATCACATAAATACCTCGCTTTTCGGCTTCAGTGGTAAGAAACGAAAAAATTTCCTCATTCTTTTTGAAAGTCTCATCGTCCACCTCTACAGCAAACGGATAATCTTCCAGCTTCACCAATGAAGCAAACGGATGTCCGTTCCACAGGTAGAGCGAGTTCATCCGATTCTCAACAAGCATATCCAGATACTTTATCCACAGGTCTTTATCGTAAAACCAGGGGAAAGTTTCGGGAGTGTAAGGATATTCATATACGGTTCGTCCCGGGAGGTAATAGGGCTTTTGAAGGCCCACGCAGGTACCGCGCAGTACCATTTCAGGAGCATCAGTCAGCTCTTTCGGGAATGAATTATCCGCTTTTAACAAATCGGAAAGTTCCAGACAACCGTAAAGCGCTCCGGTCTCATCCTGTCCGTAAATCAGAGTGATGTTGTCTTTTGTCGCGATAAAGAAGCCTTCTTTCTTTATTTCTGCAGGCTTGTTGAGATTGAGCTTTTCTGCGATTAATGAAAACAGAGAATCATTATCTTCAATGATTACAATTGAATTTGCGGTTAATTTCTCTAACTCATCGATCTTCAATTCTTGAATCTCAACCTGATATTTTTTATCGGAAAGTACTTTATTCAGGTACTCAACCCCGAATTGTAATCTGCTCGAAGAATCAGTTAACTTGTAGATTATAAGTGAATTATTTTTTTGACAAGCAATAAACGCCAATAAAATAAGGATAAGAAATAAATTTTTTGCTTTTCTCATTACGTAAGTTTTTCAGATTTTTATCTTTGGTTTTATACTGTTAAATATAGACGTGAAGCAAGGGGAAATGTACTCAATAAGCAAGTGAGAGAACAATGAAATCAGATTGTCACAGACTCCTCAAAAGTAGAAACGGGGACTCCGCACGAAGCGAAGTTCCCGTTTCATTTTGAAAACTGAAAACAACACAATCTTAATTATACCTGATAA
>JAAYIT010000180.1 GCA_012523295.1 Porphyromonadaceae bacterium
GCATTAAAGTGGATTTGGTTTACATAGACCCGCCTTTTGCCAGCGGTGCTGATTATGCCAAAAAAGTACATATCCGTAGAAACCCGAAATTGGCTGAGAAAATAAAAAAGGCTGAAGAAGAATTAGAAATAGATGAACTCAAAGCCTTTGAAGAAACCATGTATGGAGATATATGGCTAAAAGAAGACTATCTGAATTGGATGTATGAAAATCTTGTTGCAATAAAAAGCATTATGAGTGATGAAGCAAGTATTTATGTTCATCTAGATTGGCATATCGGTCATTACGTTAAAATACTTTTAGACGAAGTATTTGGTGAAGACAATTTTGTAAATGAAATCATTTGGCGTAGAAAACTAGCAACCTCTTTTGCAAGCAAGCAATTTGGTGTTACAAACGATACAATTTATTGGTACTGCAAAGGAGATGATTACGTGTTCAATCCCGAATATTCACTAGAAGATGATAACACTAAAAAATATATAGCTGAAAGATTTGTGTATGATGACGGTGATGGACGCAAATACATGAAATCACCTCTTGTTAACTCACTCTATCGACCAAATTTAAAATATGAATTTCATGGTGTCCAACCACCTTATAATGGATGGTTGTACAAAAAGGAAAAACTTGAGAAATGGTATAAGAACAATGAACTCGTAATGCCAGAAAATGGAGAAGGACGGATTTACCGAAAAATTTATGCAGATAAATATAAAGGTCAATTAATTCAGAATATTTGGCTTGACATACCAATTGTAAATCCTATGGCAAAAGAACGAGTCGATTATGCGACTCAGAAACCAGAAGCTTTACTAGAAAGAATAATCAAAACCAGTTCTAATGAAGGAATGATTATCGCTGATTTCTTTGGTGGAAGTGGTGTTACGGCTAATTCTTCTAAAAATCTAAACAGAAAATTTATTCATGCTGATATTGGCATTAACAGTATTCAAACCACCAGAGACCGTTTAGTTGAAGCGGGAGCCGATTTTCAGATTTTAGAAATCAAAGACGGTGTTAGCTTGTTTCGCAATCCACAGCAAACCATGGACAAGTTGGCTAAACTCATTCCAGGCTTGCAGCAAAAAGTGCCAGGAGTTGGGAAATTTTGGTTTGGTGCTTTGCAAGACAGTAAATTGGGAACAGTTCCCGTTTACGTACCTAACTTAATAGATGGCTCTGAAAAGGTTTTGGATATTCCTGCGGTAAACAGAATCATCAATGAGGAACTTCAGAAATTAGAAATCAATGCTCAAAAAGCCATTGTCTATTATGTAGATGTGGACGACCGCAAGGCATTGGAGAAATTTATCAAAGACAACAATGCAACGCAAACCACTATTGAACTAAAGGATTTAAAAGAAATCCTTCACGCCATTGTAGTTGAAGATGAAGAAGAAACCAAAACTACCCAAACCAAAGAAAGCTTTGAAGTTGAAATTGTCAAATTCGTGAGCGACCGTCTCAATCAGAAAATAAATGATTTTAACGAGAAAGGAAACCTGCAAGCCATTAA
>JAAYIT010000181.1 GCA_012523295.1 Porphyromonadaceae bacterium
AATTTTCTTTATTCGATAGTTCTGCTACTACATCTCTTAAGGAAAAAACCTTGATTCCAGCTTCTCGAAAAAAATCTAATTCTTCAGGGTGAAGAACTTCATGAACTACAAGTTCACACGACCATATCCCAGGATAAAGCTTTTGTCTTAGCATACGTTTTTTGGGAAGATTGAATTTTTTCTCTATCCACTCGTTTACCCCTAGCTTGAGTTCCTCAGTTGCTCTTTGCTTAGCCGATTTTGGAGAGCGTCCAGTTCTTTTACAGATTTCCTTGGGAAGATCCGTAATATAACTCATTGGTCGTATTGATGCGGTTACTTCGATGTGACGGCATTCTACAATGTTCTCACACGCTCTCAATGCAAGCAAGTCTATCTCATGAACACCAATCCCAACACCCCTTATAGTAAAGTAGCCCTGTCTATTTAACCATTCTTCTACTATTTCTTCTGCGAGTAATGCCATAATTTGTCCATCCTTTAAAATTTCTAATATATATACTTTAAATCATCTCTTCTTAATTAGTTAGTTATACAGCGAGACATTGAAAATCTTACCATTAAGTATCAACCCTTTTCCCCAAACCAATACTCGTACCGATAGCTCTAACCTATAAACCAGCCGCTCAATCAACCGGCAGATTTCTAGAAACTTGTTATAATCAATAATAATAATTTTTGGCATAGGGTGTGGTTGTCCTTTTTTTCTGACCAAACTGGTAGGTCCGAAGCATTTATTCAAAACGTAGACACGGGTGAAAGAATCTAGATTACTAATGGTGGAGGTAATGTTAGTTTTGTGAGGTGGTCACCGCAACTAAATAGTTTTTCTGAAGTTGCACCTGGTTAATCAGAGGTTTCGACAAGGAATCATGTAATGATATCTTTTAGTACGATAAGCTTTAAGAATAAAGGTCTGCATGGAAGCTCTCTGAAAGGTTAAAGAAACATATGGACAATTATTCTATCTTAGTAAAAAAAACAATAAGCCCAAGAGAAGCTAAGCTGGGAGCAAAAATTCTAATTACTAGAAACGGAAAAAAATTAAATGTGTCTATTCCGGCTGGAGTCCATAGTGGAACAAAAGTAAGGTTATCTGGGGCTCTGCTTTTAACTGACAACATATACGGGGATATATACGTAGCAGTAAAAATTCGAAACTCATCTGGAATGCTTTTGGCGATTTTTGGGATCCTTTTAGTGTTAATAACTGTTTTCGACATAATGGCTAATAGTCAGGTGACTAATAATTCAACAACGGAGCAAGTAAGTACCATAAATGATATTGATGAAATTGTTGGAAAAAATTCCACCATTTGGGTTAATGATAAAGTTTTTACACTAATCAATAATCCGAACGCATTAGATCCTACATACTCAGAATTACTAGATTTTTTGAAGCGCGATCTTACTGATCAGAAGGAATATTCCGAAATGCAGTATAACTGTGTCGACTACGCAAAGGATCTGCATGATCATGCTGAAAGTGAAGGGATTAAATCTGCTTGGGTTGGTATTGATTTTGTTGGTGAAGAGGTAGGTCATGCATTAAATGCTTTTAACACTGAAGATCGTGGGCTGGTTTTTATTGATGTGACTTCAGGAGCATCTGAAAAAATTTCTTCATTTAGTGTTTTTGAAGAAAATAAACAATCTTGGGATACGATTGCATACTTGGAAATTGGTCAGCCTTATGGAGTCATTAATATTGATGAGGCTACAGGAATAACATATGATGATTACATTAGTTATAGCAAATCTTGTGAAAGATTATTGCTCGAGGTAGAAAAATTTATTGATGAGAGCGATGCATATGATGCCGCCTTGAAAAATCAATACTATTCTCTAGGTGTACTAAATGAATGGGCGGAAATCCTTAATAATTGGCAAGAAAATTTACTCGCAGAAAGCGAAAATTTCGATTCTTGTGGCTATGAATCTCTTGGAATAGTTGAAAAAATTGATATAACTTGGTAACTATTTTGATGTCACATGATCTGTAGGTCGGCACGATCAGGAGTCTTCCTTTTGACTAGCCTTATTTGAAAGCAGTTTTGCTTTCTCAAGCCTTTCAACAATTCAAGCTGGAATCTGAGGATTTTCCGACTTTTGGACTGCCCAAATGTGACATGACAATATTTTAATTTCTTTCATATATTCCCCTTTTTTTCTGTATAAAATTGCTATTTGTTCTGTGTAATAAGAAGCAAGTCCGTATCCGTCAATCCGTTCCAGAGCCTCTACTGGGTCAATTAAACCCAAGAGCAATCTTTCTAATTCTTCTGATGAGTTAGACCGCTTTAACTCCTTTATCTCATGTAGAGAAGTCGTATAGTGCCGCCCCTCCGTTCTCGCCGGTGTCTGCAGTGCGAAGCCTCCCTGTGGGACCGTACAAGCCTCTTGACCGCCAGTCCACATCTTATATCCGTTCTTGCCGGTTTCCTAATATCCGTCCACTTTGTGGATAGCACAGCCGTTGAAGTCCGGATTCCGCTGCACCTGCCCCTGAGCGAAGCGAATGGCGTTGAACCCGGCAACAATTTGTGAACGGCTACGTACGGGCGGGTTCCGAACCCGCCCCTACATCAGAAAAATCTTGAAGGGGAAACCTTCGTTCTCGCCGGTCTCCTGACCGCGCGAGGTCTTTGACCGCCAGGTCTCCAGAAATCCTGACTCAATATTAATTCACCCAAACCATATCTACTATAATTGCTCAATGGATAGCTACAAATTCATTGATGGTCTATTTGTTTACTTTGTCACTTTCACCATTGTTGACTGGATGCCAGTTTTTATCAATCCTGAACCAATAGAGATCATCAATAACAGTCTGAATTTTTGTCATACCAACAAACAATTACGTATCCATGCCTATGTAATCATGCCAAATCACATTCATCTAATCATTTCTGATGCAAATTACGATAACGAGCGCTTGGGTAAGACATTGGCAGATTTCCGTAAATTTACGGGCAACAGGCTTGCAGATTATATTGATGCAAACCTATCAGAATCATTTTCTCAAGCAATTCGAGCTAAACAGCTCAACGACCGAGTTCGTCAGCTGTGGCAGCCCGGTTGGCATGCCGAAGCACTGGCTACTGAGCAGTTCTTGAGGCAAAAAATCAATTACATACACGAAAATCCTG
>JAAYIT010000182.1 GCA_012523295.1 Porphyromonadaceae bacterium
CAATCCCTCTTTGAACAGCAGGGCTTGCTATTTTGAAACAAAAACAAAAGTTCAATACAACGCTTGAATTGACATATTAAACTAAAATAAATAGGTTATTCGATTTTTATCGGACAACAATGAAAAAATATCATTATGAGAAAAAAAACTTTACTTACGCTTATCGCCCTTACCGTATGGGGCATAACTGCCATCAGGGCGCAAGATTTTATCGTAGGCAACATCCAATACAGCATACTCAGTCCTTCTGAGAATACTGTAGAAGTTGTAAGTAAAACACCGCTTTACAGTGGTGCGATGACCATTCCTGCCACTGCAACCTTCAATGGAGTAACTTATTCCGTTGTAAAAATAGGTAATAAGGCTTTTGAGAATTGTGTTGACCTTATAAGAGTTGAATTGTCTGAAGGCATAACTACAATAGGTGATAACGCTTTTAGCACGTGCAACAATCTTATAAGCCTTACCTTGCCTGAAAGTCTTACCACAATAGGTGGTTGGTTTATTAT
Organism: Porphyromonadaceae bacterium; assembly: GCA_012523295.1. GTDB lineage: Bacteria > Bacteroidota > Bacteroidia > Bacteroidales > Paludibacteraceae > UPXZ01. The sequence goes on from JAAYIT010000182.1 coordinate 510, forward strand.
GCGCTGTACATCGCTAGCTACTCTACATTTTCCGAAAAATGTTAGTAGCCTAGGTTATTATGCATTAGAAAGCTCGCAATCGGGAGTTGGAGGATTACAATCGGTAACGGTAGCAGAGGATAATCAACACTATTCGGCTGTGGACGGAGTTTTGTTTAATAAAGATAAAACTACCGTGTTGTTTTACCCAGCTGCCAAACCAGGTACAAGCTATAACGTGCCAGAGGGTGTACTTACTATAGGGAATAGCGCTTTTTACTTTGCAAAAAATCTCACTGAAATCACCTTCCCTGAGACGCTTAAAAAAATAGAGGCTAGCGTTTTTCAACATTCCGGCGTTAAGTCTGTCTTCGTGTCCAAAAATCTTACTGAAATTTCATCACGCTCATTTTACGATTCTTGGGGATTGGAAAGTATTACGGTCGCAGAGGATAATCCCGAGTGGTCATCAGTGGACGGCGTACTTTTTAATAAGGATAAAACAACTCTTATTCTTTATCCCAAATACAAACCGGGAACGGAGTACGAAATTCCTAGTACAGTGACAAAATTAGGTCGTTGGGCTTTTGATAACACTCAAAAATATCTTACCTCCCTCACCATCCCGGCTGGAGTAACTGAAATTGGTGAGTATGGGGCTTTGCTCCGAACAGAACCGAGTTTTACTATTACTTGCAAGGCAATAGTGCCACCGGTAGTGAATTATAATGTTTTTCTTAATGCTAATACCCATGGTACGCTGTATGTGCCTGTGGGTAGTTTGGCCGCCTATCAGGTTGCGGATCAGTGGGAAGACTTTGGCACTATAGAGGAAAAAGTGTTTACTGGTTTAACACCCTCTTTTGCTGGGCATGAGATAGAAATTTGTGGCGGCAAAGGGGTGATATATGTTACCTCGGTTTCTTCGCGCTTACTCGGAGGCGAGGTCGTAAAGGTGTATAATCTATCGGGAGCGTTGGTACGTACCGCTCCACTCGGAAACATCGCCAATATCCCGTCAGGAGCTTATGTAGTGGAAATCGGCGCACGAACAGAGAAAGTGGTGGTACAGTGATGCTAAAAACCCCTGACAGGATTGAAATAACCTGTCAGGGGTTTTGCTATAAAGCTTAAAAGGCTTTCCTATACATTCTCGTAACTACTTATCCCCCATCAGAGTCTATTTTGTGCGTTACTCAGTCCCTAACCGCCCTTCAGGGGTTAGGGGGTGGGGTGTTGAAAATTTGGACTTAAAATTTAAATTCTTCGTTCAGATTTTGTGTTATTTTTATTTTCATTTTCCTTGCCCCCTAAATCCCCCAAGGGGGACTTTAAGCAGCGTGCATAAAATCAGTATTTTTACTTTTTTGACCGCCCTTTCTTTCCGTCAACTGACGGAGAAGTCCCGAAGGGGAAGGGGGCATGAAAGGTGAGATGAAAGAATAAAGCTCTTTTAAAAAAAGTACGATGAAATTATCTGTAATGTTTTAATTTTTGACACCCCGCCCTACGGGGGTTAGGGGGCTGAATACATCCTCTCCTGCACCACTTTTATATCTTCCGAAATCAGGTAGTCATCATAGTCCATTTGTTTGTCAATGATTCCGTTGGGTGTAAGCTCAATGATTCGGTTGCAGACGGAATGGATAAATTCACGGTCGTGCGAAGCCATCAGGATATTGCCTTTGAAATTTATCAGTGTATTATTGAATGCCTGTATAGACTCCAAATCCAAGTGGTTGGTAGGAGAATCAAGTACCATTACATTGGCATTGTCAAGCATCATTCTGGCTATCATACAGCGCATTTTTTCGCCTCCGGAGAGTACGCTCGCTTTTTTATAAACTTCCTCGCCGCTGAAAAGCATTTTTCCTAAATATCCTCGAATGTAGGACTCAGACGTATCACTCGAAAACTGTGCGAGCCAATCGGAGATATTCATTTCTGTATTGAAAAAATCGGTATTATCCAAAGGCAAATAGGTGTAGGTAATGGTTACGCCCCAATTGTATGTGCCTTCGTGTTTTTTGTCAAGCCCGTTGATAATCTCGAAAAAAGCGGTCATAGCACGTGCATCGCGGCTTACAAAGACAATTTTATCATTCTTCTCCACATTGAAATTCACATCGTTGAAAAGCACGGTACCGTCATCAGCCGTTTTGCTTAATCCGGACACTTCAAGCACCATATTTCCCGGTTCGCGTTCGGGCGTAAAGATGATTCCGGGATAACGGCGAGTGGAGGGCTGAATTTCTTCCACATTGAGCTTTTCGAGCATTTTTCGGCGGCTTGTGGCTTGGCGGGATTTTGCCACATTGGCGCTGAATCGGCGGATAAATTCTTCCAATTCTTTCTTCTTTTCTTCGGCTTTTTTGTTCTGATTGCGTTGTTGCTCCAATGCCAACTGGCTGGATTCATACCAAAAAGAGTAATTCCCCGCGAAAAGCGATATTTTTCCGTAGTCTATATCGACTGTATAGGTGCTGACGTTGTCGAGAAAATGGCGGTCGTGAGATACAACAAGGACGGTGTTTTCGTAATTTGCCAAATAGTCTTCAAGCCAAATTACCGTTTCCAAATCGAGGTCGTTTGTCGGCTCATCGAGCAGCAAATTGTCCGGTTTGCCGAACAAAGCGCGTGCAAGCAGCACCTTCACTTTCTCCTTCCCGCTTAGCTCCTTCATCAGCAGGTAATGCTTGTCTTCTTTGATTCCAAGTCCGCTTAGCAAAGCCGCCGCATCGCTTTCAGCATTCCATCCGTTCATTTCCGCAAATTTCTCTTCCAATTCCGATGCGCGAATCCCATCAGCATCCGAGAAATCTTCTTTCATGTAAATGGCGTCTTTTTCCGTTTTCACCTCCCAAAGCGCATCGTGCCCCATCATCACGGTATCGAGTACGGAGAATTCATCAAACTCAAAGTGGTCTTGTTTCAACACGGAAAGTCGTTCACCCGTCCCGAACTGTATAGAACCGCGAGTCGGGTCTAATTCGCCGCTCAACATACGTATCAGCGTCGATTTCCCTGCGCCGTTGGCACCAATAATTCCGTAACAATTGCCGGGAGTGAATTTCAGATTTACATCAGAGAAAAGTACACGTTTGCCAAATTGAATGGCTAAGTTGGAAACTGTAATCATAATTTTAATGCGGAAAGTCGGATAACCGAAGACCGAAGTTTTTATGACGTAGGAACAAGTCGCGACTTGTCCGGTTCAAAAAATAATTAAAACGATTTTACAAAAATAAAAAGTCCCCCTGTTTCGGGGGATTTAAGGGGTTATATTATCCCCAATTCTCGGGCTACTTTTGAGATTTTCTCAATGGACTCATCGATTTGCTCGAATGTGTGAGTCGCCATCAATGAATAGCGAATGAGCGTGTCCTCGGGACTTACCGCGGGTGTAACAACCGGATTTACAAAAACTCCATCGTCCATTAACTTACGTGTCAAAGTAAAAGTTTTCAAGTTGTCGCGTACATAAAGCGGAATGATTGGAGTTTCGGTTGGTCCGATTTCGAATCCGGCTTTTTCGAATCCGGCTTTGGCGCGTTTAGTATTTTCCCAAAGCTTGGTTTGTCGCCAAGGCTCTTCTTTCATCACATCTAACGCCGCTAACACACATCCGGTTGATGCGGGCGTAATGGATGCGCTGAAAATTAATGTTCGGGAAGTATGCTTGAGGTAATTGACAATATTTTCATCAGCAGCAATAAATCCTCCGATTGTCCCGAGTGATTTACTGAATGTACCCATTATCAAATCGACATCGTCTGAAACGTCAAAATGCTCACACACCCCGGCTCCGGTTGCGCCAAAAACCCCGAGTGAGTGCGCTTCGTCAACATAAAGAGAGGCGTTGTATTTTTTAGCCAATTCCACCATTTGCGGCAGTGGAGCCACGTCGCCCTCCATACTGAAAACGCCATCGGCAACGATAAGTTTCACTTTGTTTGGTTCGCATTTCTTGAGTATTTTCTCCAAATGCTCCATATCATTGTGCTTGTATTTCAGCGTTTTCCCAAAAACAAGTCTTTTGCCTTCGATAATAGAGGCGTGATTTCTTTCGTCAAAAATCAAATAGTCATCACGTCCGACGAGGCAAGGAATTACTCCTGAATTAACTGTAAACCCTGTGGCATAAACCAGTGCAGACTCTTTGTGCACTAATTTTGCCAGACGCTCCTCCAATTCTAAGTGAATATCAAGCGTTCCGTTCAAAAATCGTGATCCGGCACATCCGGTACCGTATTTTTCTATTGCTTTTATGGCTGCTTCTTTAAGTCGCGGGTGGTTTGTCAGGCCAAGATAGCTGTTTGAGCCAAACATTAAAACCGGTTTCCCATTTATCTGAACCACAGTATCTTGGTCAGATTCGATAGGTCGAAAATAGGGATACAATCCCAAAGCTTTTACTTTTTGCGGCTCTTGGTATTGAGCCATCAAATCACTTAAAAAACTCATATTTTATTAAATTCAATTTTCAGGGTGCAAATATACAACATTTAATTGGAATTATGAGTTTCGCTTTGTGAATGACCAGTCGTTTTCATTATCTAAAGTGTAGCGTGTATTTTTCTAATTTTCTTTCAAGTACAACGCGGCTCCCCCACCCTTTGCAAGATGCAAATCGAGAGTGGAGTCAGCATCGACTATTTTATCTTCGATTGAAAAAGCTGTTGGGGTTAAGGTCAAACCCACAACAAAAAACAATTCACCTGCTTTCCAAAATCAAATTCATAAATACAAAATAATTAAAAACCATAAACCTTTCGTGTTCATTCTATGTTTTACGTTTATAAATTGTTGTCCGATAAAAATTATTAGATTTTTCTCCATCATTTAATGGAGAAGAATGACAGACTTTTACAATGATTTTGGTGTATGGAGGCTTGTTTTTCATTTCGAACATAGTAAGTATAAAAAAAAATCGACGTAGTCAAATATAATTATTTGTAGTTTAATCGGACAAGAGTTACATGTATACTATAAAATATTAAATTATGAAAGTAGAAATTTGGAGCGATGTTGTTTGTCCGTTTTGCTATATCGGTAAACGTCATTTTGAGAAGGCGCTCGAAATGTTTGAACAGAAAGAGAATATTGAGGTTGAGTGGAAATCATATCAGTTGGATCCGAACTATGTTTATAATCCTAATAAACCCGAAAGCTCACTTGAACATCTTGCCGAAAAAAAAGGAATTACAATTGAACAAACCCGTCAACTCATTGAACATGTAGTAAGCATGGCAGCCAAGGTTGGGCTGAATTACAATTACGATAAAATCATTGTTGCAAACACAACCGATGCGCATAAAATTATCCAGTTGGCCAAAAGTAAAGGACTCGGCGATAGAGCAGAAGAACTTCTGTTCGAAGCCTATTTTATTCGAGGAGAGAACATTAACGAAAGAGAAACACTGGAAAAAACAGCCCTTGAAATCGGACTTACAAAAGAAGATATCACCGAAGCTTTTGAAAGTGACAAATATGCTCATGAGATTACAAAAGACATTCAAGAAGGTCGTCAAATAGGTGTCAGAGGCGTTCCGTTTTTTGTTTTTGACAGGAAATATGCTGTCTCGGGAGCACAACCGATTGACACATTTGAGAAAACCATAGCAAAAGCGTATGAAGACTGGGAAAGTAAAAACCGGACTATTTCGACTGTAAACGGAATTGATGGAAGCACGTGTGATATAGATGGTAATTGTTGATTTCAATAACTCCGAAACGGGAACATAATCAGATAGGGTTTTTGTTCAGAAATTCAAGTGATTCTCGAATTCATTTATACTGTCTCGCCTTGCTTGTCGATGGGCACAAACGCGAAAATTACAAAAATTGAGGTAGAATAATTTGTTGTAATAAAAAAATATCCCTATCTTTGCAGGCCAAATAAAAAACGAAAATAATATAACACTATAAGATATGAAAAGCGGAATTCATCCAGAAAATTACCGTCCGGTAGCATTCAGAGATATGTCTAACGGCGAGACTTTTATTACACGTTCTACTATCAATGCCAAGGAAACTGAAGTCATTGATGGCGTGGAATATCCTTTGGTAAAGTTGGAAATTTCTAGTTCATCACACCCATTTTATACCGGAAAATCCAAATTGGTGGACACTGCTGGACGTGTGGATAAGTTTATGAACCGTTACGCTAAACGTAATGAAAAAAAGAAATAATTTCCAAAATAAATTTTCAGAAAACCCTGATTGTCATCAGGGTTTTTTGTTTTAAATTCTTGGCACCGTTTTTGAATTAACAGTTATAAATTTTTCAATCACACACATAAAACATATAATCATGAAACGTTTATTCAATTTAGGAGTACTGCTTTTGACAGTTTCACTTGTACTAATTTCATGTAAGAAAAAAAGTCCTGTAGATGGAAGCGATATAAAGTTAGTGGCTTCAGAAACCACCTATTTGGGAGATTTTTTCGGAAAAAACACTTCTGTATATGATCTTTACCTACTTGATGATAAATTTGAATCAAGCCCTAAAGAAAACAAAACCGGAACAGTTCTTTATTTCGACATATCAGGTCCCGCCGGAAATTCCGAAATTCAGCCCGGAGAATACCGTGCGACTACCGACAGAAAAGCCTATACATTCCAACGCGGCGAACGAGTTTTAAATAAAGACAACACCTACTCCACTTATGGCAGCTATTTTGAAATCTGGAAAAATGGTGAAATCGTTGAATACCGGATTATCACAAGTGGCACATTAATCATTGAGAAATCAGGCAATTACACTGTCAAAGGAATTATTACGACCGGCGACAATATCCCCCACCGATTTACTTACAGAGGCGTAATTGACAAGTTCGATGCATCACCCTGGCCGGAAACATTATCAAAAGGCGAAATCGACTATAAAGGTCGTGTTGACGGTGAAAACGCCGAAAGGAATATGTTTAACATCTATCTTGCCAGCGATGACGTAAACCTGTCAGACCTGTCAGGAGATGGAGACATTTTAGTAATTGAGCTTTATGCTCCAATAAATATTGATAATTCAATTGTAAACGGAAAGTATGTTGTTGAATTTGACACCAAAAAATCCATGACGATTATGGATGGCTTTCAGTATCAGGACGACAACAAGAATTATCACGATGGCGGAACCTGGTATTACACTTCAAAGAAATTCCCGATTGCCGAAGGTGAAATGACTGTAGATGTAAATGGCAACAACTACAATTTGGACATCCGGTTTGTCACTGAAACAGGAATGAAAATAGAACGAGTTATCAACCTGAATATGCAAACATACTATTCAGCATCAGCCGCCAAAAACAAACCGGCGAAAAGGGTAAGCCGCGACTTAAACAGAAATAATATACGAAAGAAAGCTGACAGCCCCGGCACCCGCAACTTATCTAACGACCGTGTGAATAACCAAAGAGTAATCGTAAGATAGATTTAGAATTTAATAGGAATATCAAAAGGAATGAACTTCGGTTTGTTCCTTTTTGTTTTTCACTCAAAAACTACTTATAACATTTGAATTTCTTTTTTTATGATTTTCAGTTTCACATTTCTGATTTAAAAATTGTATCTTTGTTCTTTGAATAAACAGAAGTAAAATTCTTATTCAACAGTAAACAAAAAATCGCATGAAACAGCCATATAAGGTAAATCTCAAACCCAAGAGAATGATTAATGGCGTGTTCCATACGTCCTTAATGTAAAAAATTAAATATAATCTTATGAAACTATTAGAAGGAAAAACCGCCATTGTAACCGGCGCTGCACGTGGAATAGGGAAAGCTATTGCACTCCAATTTGCCGCAGAAGGCTGTAATATAGCATTCACAGACTTAGTAATCGATGAAAACGGCAAAGCAACTGAAAAGGAAATTGAAGCTCATGGAGTGAAAGCCAAAGGATATGCTTCAAATGCCGCATCATTTGATGAAACACACCGGGTAGTAGAAGAAATCGTGAAAGAATTCGGGCGAGTAGATATTTTGGTAAATAATGCCGGTATCACAAAAGACGGCCTTATGATGCGTATGTCTGAACAACAATGGGATGCTGTGATAGCCGTGAATTTAAAATCCGCATTCAACTTTATTCACGCCTGCACACCGATAATGATGAAACAAAAGGCAGGTTCAATAATCAACATGAGCTCCGTGGTAGGAGTCTCAGGCAATGCCGGACAAACAAATTACTCCGCTTCGAAAGCCGGTATGATTGGGTTAGCGAAATCAATCGCCAAAGAGTTAGGCTCTCGTGGTGTTCGTGCCAACGCGATTGCTCCGGGCTTTATCGAAACCGAAATGACACATGCGCTTACCGATGAACAACGCGCTAAATGGGCGGAAACCATTCCACTTCGTCGCGGCGGTTCACCCGATGAGGTAGCAAAAGTATGTGTATTCCTCGCATCCGATTTATCCAGCTACGTGAGCGGACAGGTGATAAATGTTTGTGGCGGGATGAATACGTAAATCAACAACCCCCTAATCCGCTAAAGGGAACATTTGATATGCTGTTTTATATAAAATTGTATTTTTTGGAAATATATTTTTGATTTTCAAGAAGAATTGTCTATCTTTGCAGTCCGAAAAAAGAAAATCGAAATAACAAAATAAAACCAAATAGAAATGAAAAGGACATTCCAACCCTCAAACAGGAAAAGAAGGAACAAACACGGTTTTCGTGAAAGAATGGCCACAGCAAATGGACGCAGAGTAATAGCTGCACGCCGTGCTAAAGGAAGAGCCAAACTTACTGTTGCTGATGAAGGACGCCACAAAGGATAATCACATCGCAATTCACTCATAGAAATAAAAAAATCAGGACATGATAGTTCTGATTTTTTTGTTTTAAAAACAGGTGTTAAAAAACAAAAAAACACATTGCCTTCCAAAAACTAATTTTAACTTTGCGATTCAAAGTACTTTTTCAATCAACATAAATCAATGGGAAATCAACACGAAGATTTAAAAGCCATTCGCGACATGATGGAGAAATCGACTAAATTTTTGTCGCTTAGCGGATTATCGGGTGTCTCTGCAGGTATCACCGCGTTTGTAGGTGCCGGTTTTGGGTACTATTACATGTCGAAAAAAACTCTTGAAAACACACCTTACGAAACTTCCGATTTGATTATACTCTCATTAGTTACACTTGGAGTTTTGTTCATTTCATTTGCGTTAGCAGTATTTTTTTCAAGACGTAAAGCGCACAAAAAAAATCAACGGCTACTCAACAAAGCGACCACTTACGCGCTGTACAATATGGCTGTTCCGTTTTTAGTCGGCGGGATACTATGTACACTCATGCTGATAAGAGGCAATTACGAGTTCATTGCCTCCATTACGCTGATTTTCTATGGGTTGGCATTAGTAAACGCTTCAAAATACACATACGAAGAAGTACATTATCTGGGCCTTACTGAAATATTTATCGGAATTTTAGCAGCTGTTTTTATAAGCAAAGGTTTACTTTTCTGGACAATAGGATTTGGCGTTTGTCACATTCTATATGGTTTATTTTTGTACAAGAAATATGACAAATAAACAATGTCAACGATAATTTCAAAATTAAATAAAGCATTTGAAAGCAGAATCCGATTGGGAATAATGTCGGTCCTGATGGTAAATGAATCGATCGATTTTATCTCTCTGAAGGAACTGCTCGACCTCACCGATGGAAACTTAGCGAGCCATATCAAAGCGCTTGAAAATTTTGATTTTATCGAAATAAAAAAACAATTTATAGGGAAAAAGCCCAACACCACTTATACCATAACCGAGACAGGAAGAAAAAGCTTTCAGGAACATTTAGATGCTCTGGCAAATCTCATCGGTTAATTTTTTTTCCTTAATCACTTTGTGTTTCAAAGTACTTTTATACACACAATTTCAATTAAAAACAGAAAAATATGAAAACAAATGAAATTTTCAAAACCGTCGTTAAAGTGCTGATTGCAAGCTTATTTATGATTTTAAGCCTGATCCCCGGTACTGTTTTATACAGTTTTTTTATTGAATATCAGAAAAAACAGGAACTCGCAAAACAGACTCCGAAAGTGGAAGTAGCTGCATATCAGGAAACGAAGCAAAGCTCGTATTGATAGTCGGAGGTTATAAAATTATTGAGGAATTTCAATAATTTACAAATTATCCAACTTTCATTTTCCAGCAATCTCACAAAATGAATTTTTCAAAGAATTAAATATTCTTTCAAAATTATTCCTGACGGACAGAAATATTAATACGCTATATATACTACTGACATACAATTATTTATAGTGAGGAAGTCTTAACTTTTTCTGGCAATTGAAAATTCCGATTTATCGGAGCTGACGCTTATAGCGACAATTTGTATTTTAAATCTGAATAATCAATGCCACTGAAAGCGTCAGCGCTCTATTAACTGAGAAAAATTCATAAGTCAGGAAGACTTAAATGTAAATCGCTAGCAAAATATCTTCAAGATTAATTTGGTCATACCCACATCTCACACTTATCTGACTCTCACCCATTTCCAAATTTCTTTCCAACTCACTTTTTTTCCATACATCAGAATTCCGGTACGGTAAATTTTCCCGGCAAACCAGGTAGAAGCAATAAAAGAGCCGATGAGAATGGCAAGTGAAAGCATAATTTGCCACATTGGGACATCGTATGGCATTCTGGCTATCATCACAACGGGTGAGGTGAACGGAATCATTGAGCCCCAAAATGCCAGTCCACTGTCCGGGCTTTGAGATGCGTAAATACCGATGAACAGGGCAAAAACAATAGGCAAAGTTACCGGTATAGAAAATTGTTGCGTGTCAGTTTCATTATCAACAGCTGAACCGATCGCAGCAAAAAGTGATGCGTACAGCAAATAACCACCAAGAAAATATATTAAAAACAACACAACCACCTTCACAAAGTCAAAACCGGAAAGCATGGACAAAACCTGATTGACTAATTCATTCGTATCAGTCTGTGAAATTGTCGGTTGCCCCATTTGCATAGATTCTGCCATAGGCGCGGCATTAAATCCTGCTCCAAACACAGCAGTTCCGACTCCACTCAAAATCAATGTAAAAACGATCCAAATCGTAAACTGAGTCAATCCGACGAGGGCGATTCCGATAATTTTCCCCATCATCAATTCAAAAGGCTTTACTGAAGAAATAATGACTTCCACAATCCGGCTGGTTTTCTCCTGCAACACGCCTGACATGACCTGTGAGCCATAATTCATTATAAAAATATAAATCAGAAAAGCTGATACCATCCCAACAATCAGCGCCATTTCTGCTGAGCCTTTTTTCTCGTTGCCGGAGCTGTCCCATATAATTGTTGAGATGTTGACATTTGATTTGGATTCTTCAATTTTCTCTTTCAGGTCTAAGATACTAAAAGCCGCCAACTTTTTGTCGCGCACGTAGTTGTTAAGTTCGTTGGCAAGATACGTTTTCAGTTCGATATTAATCTGTTTTTCAGAATAAATAGTGGCAGCGTTTGGATTCTCGGCCAAATCGTCCGTGACATAGAGGACGGCGGTTAGCTCTCCGCTTCTCCCGGATTTTTTCTCCGACTGCTCTTTACGCACCTCATCAATCGGTGAGTCTGTGAAAATAAATGTGTATTGTTCATTACTTGTCAGTACGTCTTGAAGCGATTTTGTCTTGTCCACCACAACAATACTTTTTATCGTATCGTCCTTCAGAGATGTGATCCAAAGGGGCAAAACAATCATTGCCGCCATAAAAATCGGTGTAAGAAAAGTGAGTAATAAAAATGATTTTTTCATTACTCGTGAGGTATATTCACGTTGGATTATAATTCCTATTTTGCTCATAAGTTGAGTTTATCTGAGTTGTTAATTGTGATTTATTGGTTTTTCTGCTGCTTTTTATTCACCCTTCACCGTTCTTATAAAAATATCATTCATAGTCGGGAGAAGCTCGTCAAACGAATAAACCTGCGTTTGGTCAATGATTTCTTTCAGTAATTCATTATTGCTGTACCCGTTGATCTTTTTAAGGGTGGTTTCGAAAATTCCGTTATTCTGTTTTTGAGAGATTATTTCGCAATTCTTAATCGTTAGTGCATCCGCTGTTTTGACAAACAAACTGTCTGACGCATGTGATGCTCGTATTTGAGCCACATTGCCCTGCAACACAATTTTGGATTTATTAACCAAAGAAATATTCTCGCAAAGTTCTTCTACGGATTCCATGTTGTGAGTAGAAAAAATTATTGTGGCTCCCTGATCTCTTAATTCTAATATTTCACGCTTTAGCAAATCTGCATTCACCGGATCAAATCCGCTGAATGGTTCGTCAAAAATCAATAAATCCGGCTTATGTAAAATGGTTGTAATGAACTGAACTTTTTGTGCCATCCCTTTGGAAAGCTCTTCTACTTTTTTGTTCCACCAGCCTTGAATTTCAAATTTCTCAAACCAATATTTCAAAGATTTCAGAGCTTCCGCTTTTCTCATCCCCTTCAATCGGGCCAAATATATTGCCAGCTCGCCTACTTTCATTTTTTTATAGAGTCCGCGCTCTTCAGGCAGATAGCCGATATTTCGTACATCTTCGGGTTGAAGTTTTTTCCCATTTATCAATATTTCACCGCTATCGGGAGCCGTAATGTGGTTTATGATACGAATCAGCGTGGTTTTTCCCGCTCCGTTCGGACCGAGCAACCCATAAACTGTTCCTTTTGGAATCTCCAAACTCACTCCGTCCAAGGCCAAATGACCGGAGTACTGTTTTACCACGTTATTTATTTCAAGAAATTTCAATTTAGTAATATGTTGGTTAAGTAATTAATTATGTTGGTATGGTGTGTTGTTTTTTTAGTTTTTTTTCAATGAAATGGTCTTGACTTTTTCTCGCAATCGCGAACTGACGTTTGTAGCAACATATTGCATTTTTATATCACAATGGTCAATGCCGCTGAAAGCGTCAACGCTCTCTTAACTACAAAATTTTAGAAGTTCAAGACGACTTCAATAAGAGAGTGTACGTGCTTTATGCTATTTCTACAACCTAAAAGAAACGTTAACTCCCAAAAAATTATTCTGCGGATTGACTAAAAAAGATCCGAACATCAGCACAAAATCGTACCACATATGCGCTGCCACGGCAGGTCCGATATTGTATCCTCGCCTTTGTACATCATTGCCTAATAAAAAGCCTGCTGCCGAAGCACTTGCAACTTGTATTAAAGTACCGACATAATCCGGTTTTTGAGCAAATGCCAAGTTTGTAAAGTGCATTCCCCCAAAGATCAAACTGGAAAAAATCAGTCCTTTTTTCTGTCCATATCGATAATCCATAAGTGGCATGAGCGCATTTCTAAAAACATATTCTTCTGCGACTCCCGCGCCGTAACTCGCTGCTAATGAAACTCCTCCGTAAAGAGCTAAGGCTTGATTTCGATTGACAAAACGATTCATTACCATCATCTGATCCACTTGTCCGAAATAGCGATTTGGTTTTGGACCGAGAATAAAAAGCTCCGCAACAGCAATTGCAACAAACATTCCGGTGATGGGGGTAAAAATGTTTTTGGGTTGAAATGGGGCAAGCAACAAATCGTTATAATCTATCGGATCATAGCGAAAATCAGGATTTTGGTACTTAATAAATTCCAACCGATTTCTAAAAAAATCGACTTTATCGACATTATAAGCCTGCAGACCTAATAATAAAGGAAAATTTGAATAAGGAGATGAGTTTACACCTGAAAGTTTTTGGCTATTTAAGAGTCCGTAAACAATTCCACCTACAGTTAATCCGGAAAAAACGATTCCTTCTCCAATTCTCTTGTCATGAAAATGTGTTGCGCCGGGTACATAAAGCGTCCAATTTGGGTATAGTTTCGGAATGTAATCTTCCTCTTTCTCAGTTACATTTTTCTCGAAACATTTTTTGGAAATAACAGAATCAACCGCCACGGAATCATTTCCCTCAGCATCGACATCGACTATCGGGTTTTGCCCAAGCAGGACTCCAAAAGAAAGAAGCGAAAATATCAGGAGAGAAATTTTCATAAAATTTTATCAGGTAATCAAGTAGTTAAATAGCGTTTTGGTCTTTTTATGTAATGATTTAATTGGATTTCAGTAAATTAATAAAATCAAATTCTACCTTCATCCGCAAAACTATAATAGTTGCTTTCTCCCACAATTATATGATCTAAAAATCGAACCCCGATAGCGTCACAACCATTTTTTATCTTTTGTGTGACAGTAAAATCTTCCGAACTGGGATGGATATCTCCTGAAGGATGATTATGTGCCACTGCTATGGCATGAGCTACTTTTTCCAACGACAACCGGAGCAAAGTCGGGACATCAACCACCGTCTGACGTATTCCGCCTTTCGTTAAATTTACCACCTCCATCACTTTATTGGCTCCATTTAAAAAGACAGCCCAAAATTCTTCATGAATCAAATCTTCTAATTTCGGAGCGAACAATTCGAACAAATCACGACTTTTGTTAATTTTCGCTCGTTCGATGACCTCAACCGTTCTTCGTCTTTTACCAATTTCAAGGGCAGCCATCAGGCTGATTGCTTTCGCCTCCCCAATTCCTTTGAATTTCTGCAGGTCACTTAACGACAATCGTGCCAATTCATTTAAATTATTATGATTGTCATTCAATATCCGTCTGCAAAGTTCTACGGCAGTTTCTTCTCTGTTTCCGGAGCCGATTAATATTGCCAGCAATTCAGCATCGGAGAGCGCGGAAGCACCTTTCATCATTAGCTTTTCACGAGGTCTGTCATCCTCCGCCCAATCGGTAATTTTCAATCGTTTAGCCATATTTTTATTAAGTTTGAAGCGTGAAGCACGAAGCACGAAGCACGAAGTTTGAAGCACGAAGTTTGAAGCGTGAAGTTTGAAGCTCGAAGCACGAAGTTAATTTATTCTCTCATTCTCTCACTCTCTCATTCTCTCATTTCCGGCATTTTCCAAATGCTTAATCACATCCTCATTTTTATCATAAATACTCAAATCTATATTATTCAGTTTACCACTGTCATTGAGCGACTTGAGTAAAGGGAAGATGGGATATTCTTCTGTCCAATATTTTTCGCAAAGGAAAATCATCGGACTTGCAAAACCGTAACTTTCGTAGTGATTTTGAGCGAGATCCATAAAAATCTCCTGCATGGTTCCGGCACTTCCGGGCGAAAAAATCACTCCGCCTTTAGCAATTGCGAGCAACCCTTCTTCTCTCAAGCTGTTCTCAAAAAACTTAGCGATATGTGTAGCAAACGGTGTAGAAAGCTCATGACCATAGAGCCAGGTCGGAATTCCAAGACTTTTATAGTCCGTTTCCGGATAGTTTTCAAGTACTATATAGGATGTTTTGAGCCAATCAGGATGTGAATAAATCGGCGCAGGTTTTAGAATTTCCACAGCATTTTTCAGATCTTCTTCCGGTTTTCCGGCAAACCAAGCTCCCAGATGAAGCGCTTCCATTGCTCCGGGTCCACCTCCGGAACACATCAAATAACCTTTCTCGGTCAAAGATTTCGAAAGTTGAGCTGTTTGATAATACAACTTGTCATCTCGGCGAAGTTTGTGTCCTCCCATGATTGCAAGCACTTTACGTTCATCGTAAGCTGAGAGGAATTCGTGTTTTGCATCATAAATGGAGTGATCGTGGAGTGAACGAGCAAGGGTTTCCTTTATGTTACGGGTTTCAGAACCACCCATTTTTTTATAATAATCATACACGACCTTATCCAATGTTTTCAGGTAAGACTCCGGTTGGTTTAAATTGTATCCGTTGTAGAGCTTTTCTTTGTTGTAAAGTCCCGATGGATAAATGCTGTAAGGTACATTTAAACGTGGAAAAATATAGTTATCCTTGAATAAATATTTTGTCAACTGATTCGACATTTTACAATCCAAAAAGAGACAATTTTTCACAGAAATGTTCATCATTCTATGTTCAACTTCGGTCAAATTCAGCTCCTGAAAAGCCAAATTCGAAAGTTTATCTCTCTTAACAACTTCAACTAATGCTTCCTGTGTTTTTATTTTACGCATTTTTATTTAGAATCTTAGAGGGTTAGCAAATAATCAATACTGACCGACTATAAATTGTCTGCAAGCCATATATGATTGTATATCAGAAACATATATTTCGCATTGATGTTTCTTTTCGGTCAGTAATGATAAACAGTTAGTTATCATCGGTGAATAACTTTTAAAAAATCATTACCAAATTAATATCCCGATTTTCCCAACATCTCCTGATAATCGTTCATTTGCATTAGTTCCGGAAGGGTTATATTTTTATTCTTATTCATAAATTTTTCTACTATTCGAAATCCAATCCATTCTCCTAATCTTCCGGGTGATTCTTGTGAAATTGAGGCTGTGAAAGGTGCTTCCTGCATGTATTTTCGGATTAAATGCTGATCGGAAGAGAACAAATCCTTCTGTCCGACAATCGATTTCCAAATTTCTTTTTCGTGTATTTCAGCCCATTGCCACTGCGAGACAGTATAACCGATTATTTCGTTATGATTTCGTTCCGGCAAAAAAACTGAAAGCAAATACAATCCTTTGCCGCGATATAACATATTGTCAATCAATCGATTTTGCTTACTGTCGAATCTAAAGTTACTAAATAATATAGCCGAAATAATATCGACAGGAAGTCGCTCAGTTTCCATGTTTTGGAGCATGTAATCATATACGAAATCCTTATACGGCTCAAAGTCCGCTCCAAGATAAAAGTCTGTTCCAACACCAAAAACAGATCGATCCTGACTCATTAGCATAGGTACACTCAATCCTGAAACATAGAAATAGAGGTCAGGCAGCACCAAGTTTGGGAAATAATGCCGAATGTAAGTAAACGCATCGGAAATTTCATTCTCTACAGAAGTAATATCCGAGTGTTTTTCCAAAACTTTTTGATTGATATCATTTACAAGCGGATAATTCAAAAAATCACTAAACAGATCTCCTATCGAATCCTTGTTTGTTATTTCAGAATTGGTCAGATTTTCGATGAATAAAGGCAAAAACGTTGGATATTTTTGGAGCAATACTTCTACCGATTCAGCTAACTTTATCGTATCCAACTGAATCAAATCTATGTCAAAACGATTGATTTTCACCTCTACCCTATTTTTATCGGTATTAATTTGAAAACGATTTTTCTTACTGCAGGAAACAAGCAGAAAAGCCGAAATCAAAAATAATATGGTGATATTGATTTTCATTTTTTAATTCTACAAAAATAGCAAATTTAACGGAAGTTTCAATTGATAAAACGGTGATCGCTGCGCTTCATTCCTAAAATTCACATTTTTTAAAATGAAAAGAGAGGATTCTCTTCTGAGAACACTCTCTTTTATTGCTTTTTGGAGCCTCTTGTCGGATTCGAACCAACGACCCCGAGATTACAAATCACGTGCTCTGGCCAACTGAGCTAAAGAGGCAAGTGGGTAAGCTTACCACATCGCACCGCTACGACCTTCTACCCTTGCTGCGGTCAAGCCCTGGGGGAGTTCGAAGGGAGCTGGTCGTGTAGGACTTACCCGGGCACAAAAGTAGTACATTTTGGTGAATTGGCAAAATTTTGAATTTTCTTTTTTCTGAATTGTATTTAATTTAGTCTAATTCAGTAAGATTCTCTACAGCGTATTCACTAAAAAAAATCAGCACCCGCACCCACAGCCGCCATCTTCACAACCACCGCCATTGTCACCGCAACCACAGCCGCCTTTATTTCCATTGTCACTGCAGCCACAACCGCCTCCACAGCCACCGCCAAACAACGCGTTAAGCTCATCTTCAGTAGCTTCACGAACTTCAAGTATTTTTCCTTTGAAGTGAAGATTTTCTCCGGCCAAAGGATGATTCAGATCAACAGTAACATGAGAATCAGTAACTTTCACTACTTGCGCTTGTAATCTATTGCCATCGCTATCCATTAATGGAACGATGTTACCTTCGAAAATCATTTCTTCATCTAATTTTCCGTCAATTTCAAAGACAGCACGCTCCAACTCGATAACTGATTCATCATTATACGGACCATATGCATCTTCATTGGCAATTTTGAATTCAAAATTTTCACCAACTTTTAAGCCTTCTAAGTTTTTTTCAAAACTCGGAAGCATCATCCCTACACCAAAAATAAAATTTAACGGCTGCTCGCGAGTTGCTTTTTCCATTAACTCCAATTCACCATTTTCACCATCTACGAACAATTCGTATTCAGCGTTTACCACAGAATTATTAGTAATTTTCATTTTAATTTAATTTACGATTTTAGTTTGACGATTTATGATTAGTAAATCGATTGTTTATTTGATGTTTTTTATTTGTATGATTAGCGGGCATACCGCTATTTTTTTATAAGTCACGAAATAGAATTCTATATCAATACCAAGTTACCCGATTTATAGAGCCGCGGTTTCCTTGTTTTTCCCATTTCAAGTCAGAAAGCATACTCGAATTTACCCCTATTCTGAAATTGTAAGTTTTATAGGGACCAAAGGGTACAAAATTGCCCGTCAGGGTCCAACAATGCAGATTTCTGGTCACATTGAAACTGGTATAAGTAAATTGTTTCGCTTCAAAATCGTATGAGGTCGTCCCGCTAATTTGCCATCCGGGTGTCAACTGTAAATTACCTGAAAAATTCAGGTTGTGCGTAAACCGGCGGTTATACTCCAATTTTTTCGGATCAAAAGTGGGCGCATCGCCATACCTGACCGAATAGTTAACAGAAAGGCTCCAAGGTATTGATATTTTTTCATAACCATCATCATCTGTTTCATTTTTCTCAAGTTGCTTATTGGTGCCCTGATTCTGCACGTTCAGGCTGTTATTCTGGTTCGGATTATTGGGATCATCTTCAAACACGCTGCTTTCAGCCAAATCAGCGTCATCTCCTTCTGCACCCTCATCACTCGTTTTATCTTTTCGCTTGAAAGTAGCATTGTTAAATGTATATCCCCACGACATGCTTGTTCCTAAAAATCGCGGAAATTTACCATGATTCCAACGAAGTTTATTTACCCTTCGCAGTGATTTTCCATCAGGACTCAATGCATTCATATACGGATCAAAAGCTCCACTGAGACTCAGCGTGTATGATTTTCCCAATTTTATCCTCAGTGTGGAGCTGAAATTTGACCATTTCATCGAATCCGCAATGAAATTATATCCGCTACTCAATGAAAACTGATCTATCAGACTGACAATTTTTGTCGGTTTTGTACCGGTCGTATCTTTGTCATTTCTGAGTTTCATTTCTAAGTTATTATTCAACGTAAAAAAAACATTCCCTGATTTTCCACGTCCCGGAGCGCCATACATTGAACCTTCGTATCTTGAATAATGAACTTCTTCCGAAATCATTCGCATTGGATCTTTCGGATCCACAAATTCCCGTATGTAAGAATCCCAGTATCCCCATTTCGGATCACCAAAATCGGGTGTGTAACCATAACCTACGCTTGGTTCTAACTTGTGACGAATCGCCTGAATTTTATCTCCAAACAATTTTCGACTTGGGATATACATGCCGTACAAAGTAGTATTGGCAGAAACGCTCATATTAAAGTCATAAACCCGCTTAAATCCTCTGTGTTTCGTCACGTCAACTTCTCTGTTTTCGCTGTCCCATTCTTTTGTAATCGAACTTAGATACCACCGTTCACGATAATTAAAAGAAGGAGATATTGTAATGTAATTCAACAAATTAAAAGAAGCTGAAAGTGGGATATTATGTTGCATCCCGTTTCTCCAGTCGTCTGCCAATGAAGATTGAAGAATCTTATTTTCTTTTGCCGTTATGCTGTTCGAAATCGTTCCCGAGTATGACATCGATATTTTCTCATACCACTGTTCGTTCCCTACCCTGTTTTTTCTTTTCAAGGGATATATCCGGCTCATCGAAATCGCCACGTTCGGCAAAGTAATGCTGATTGTAGAGTCACGTGTCCGCTGATCAATCCCAAAATTCGCTGTAAATGAGAGTGGATTGTTCGGAAATCGTTGAGAAAACGCTATCGACGAACTTTTCGTATTCTCAGCATTCACAGACGTATAATAGCTGTTGATATTACTTCGATTATAGCCACTTGTAGAAAAATTCACACTCGCAGAAAATGTTCGGTATGGATTCACTTTAGGATCTTGTGAATGCGACCACCTGATACTCAGATTTTTTGCTTTATTGTAATCCGGCATATCTTTTTCACCTGTCACATCTTCACGATACGAAACACTAATGCCGCCTCTGAATTTATATCTTTTTAAGTAGTTAGAAATCAAGTTAACGCCCCAGGTTCCTTTCGTATAAATATCGCCTTTTAGGCTTAAATCGACATAATCATTTATCGCGAAATAATATCCGCCATTTACCAATCCATATCCTCGAGTCAGTTCCGTTTCGATTGAAGGCATTTCGAGACCGCTCGAATAACTTGTATTGAACGGGAAAAACCCAAATGGAAGCGCCAAAGGCAACGGAATATCCAACAAAACCAAATTCGCCGGCCCAAAAACCACGTATTCGCCGGGTTTTATTTTCCCTCGAGAAAGATCAAGGTAAAAATGCGGATGATCGTGCAAATCACAGGTTGTGTATTTTCCGTCAGCAAGATGAATTTCTTCGTTATTAACAATTTTTGTTTTGTCACTGATAATATATCCCTCTCCCTGCTGCGTAACAGCTTGTTTTACAAACCCTTTCTTCGTCCTGAAATTATAAGTCATCTCATTGGAAGTATATTCCGATTCGCCATCTTTGAAGATTGGTTTTCCTACCAAGACTCCGGTACTGTCCCTCGTGGAATGCGCATATATCATTGCACTATCCATTTTTATTCTCACATAACTAGCCTGAGATAAATCCAACTCTTTGTATTTTACCTCTGTATTTCCGTATAAAAACCCTGTTCCATCACCTGTAAGCACGATTGAATCGGATGCGGTATAATTGATTTCAGCATCAAATTCGCTTTCACTCCGTTTTGGAGCGAGTTTTGTTGTGTCATTGCCAAGATTTACCGATAGAGTATCATTCGGGAGTTTCGGTATGGTTGAATCATTCACCAGCGCAGAATCTACAGAAACAGGCATATTATTGACTTGCTGGCCGTTTGCTTGAATGGCAAATGTACAGTATATCAACAACAGAGAAAATAAAAAGTTTATATTGAGTCTCAACCTATTTGAATATCGCATTATGATATTACTCCCAACTTAAAAAGGGAGTGCAAATTTAAGCAAAAATTAGCTCTGAAAATTACTTTGATCGCAAATTTATAAATTATTTGAAATTTTACAATTTATTAAATGGGGATTAATTCTTTTTAATTTGTAATTTTGCAGATTATGTTACAGTGCTTTTTTATTATGGAGTAAAGAGATGAAAAACAAGCTTGACTTATATGCTGAATAACTACTCCTATAAATGAATCGCACTACAATCTGTCTTGGTATAAGTATAATCTATATTGAAAAGTGAAATTTTAACATCAGACACATCGCATTATTTGAGATAGTGGTTAATTTTCTTACAATGAAAATATTTACAAAACACACGCTTTTATTCGTATTCGCACTTTTTCTATCAGCAAGTTTTGCCGCGGGACAAAAGCCTTTTACCGTAGTATTAGATGCCGGTCATGGAGGACATGACTCCGGTGCAGTAGGGAAATATTCAAAAGAAAAAAACATAAATTTAGCTGTAGTGCTCAAACTTGGCGCTTTAATTAATGCTAAATATCCCGATGTGAAAGTGGTTTACACACGAAAAACAGATGTTTTCATTCCGTTACAACGTCGTGCTGATATTGCAAACGAAAATCATGCCGACATATTTTTCAGTATTCACACCAATGCTATCAGATCGTCAGCCACCTATGGCACTGAAACCTTTTTACTCGGTCTTGCCAAGTCAAAATCAAATCTTGAAGTGGCTATGAAAGAAAACTCGGTGATGATGTTAGAAGATGACTACAAGACAAAATATCAAGGATTCGATCCAAATTCGATTGATTCGTACATAATGTTTGAATATATGCAGGACAGGTATTTGGACAACAGTCTCCGATTGGCTACACTGATAGAGGATCAGTTTAAAAAAGCGAAAAGATACAGTCGCGGAGTAAAGCAAGCCGGATTTTGGGTGTTACACAAATCGGCGTGCCCCAGCGTACTGGTCGAACTGGGATTTATTACGAATGCGAACGAAGAACGATATTTAAATTCGAATGAAGGGAGGAATCAACTTGCAAACGCGATATTCAAAGCATTCGAAACGTATAAGCGCGAGCACGACCGCAAATCGGGAATAAGCATCGTTCCGGCTGAACCGAATGTAAAAGAACAGGATATCGCAAAAAACGAGGTGATTTTTAAGATTCAACTGTTTGCGCTTGAGCGAGTTCTACAAACAAATCATTCGGCATTCAAAGGATTAAAAGATGTAACCTATTACCGAGAAGGCGGGTTTTACAAATACACGTACGGTGAATCGACCTCTTTTGATGAGATTGAACAGACACGAAAAACCATCGAAAGCAAGTTCCCGGGAGCTTACATTATTGCTTTTAGAGGCGACAAAAAAATCCTGATAGGCGAGGCGATAGAATTGAACAAAAAGAATCCTTAGACATTCTGCGGCTTTGATCAATCTCAATTTTAATCTGATGATTTTTTAATTTTTTTATTATCAGATGGCTTTTGCCTCCCGACAGCTCGCAGGGTTGGTAGTTTTTTTCAACTACATGAAGGGTTACCGTCAAATGCCGGACACAGCCCAACCACTGCACGAGACATTCCCTTTTTTATTTCCATCGGTTGGCGGATTACGTGTCAGTTTCACATTAAAAATTATGATTATCCGTTTTTGTTCCCAATCTTAAATAATGTTGTTTTTAGATTGGGACTAACCGCTTAAAGTTGGGTTGTCCCGTTGTTTAGCGACGTAAATATGGAACATTTCCGAATATCGAGATGGTTGCGGTGCAACAATTCAAAATTGCAACAAATAGGAATGATTGCGGATAATGATATCAATATTTTATATCTCGGCGCACATAAAAAAAATCACTTATTCAATAGTTTCGACCTTCCCTACTATTTAGAATGATTAAAAATAGGAAGTGTTTTGAAATATTTTTTTAATACAATTGAAACATTTGTAAATTAAGGAGATTAGGTGAATTCTTGGAAAATAATGTATTTTTAACATCAAATTGTTAATCCACTTATAATCAACCTCATTAGAGTTTTCAAAAGCACAATCAACCTGATAATCAATTGATTAAACCTGCCCATTGAGAATCAATCAATTACAGCAAAAAATGAATTGTAAAAAAAATCGCATTTTTTTATTTGAAAAAAAAATGAGAATTTTGTAGAGCAGAAAAAGTCCAATCAAATAGGACATTATTCAAGTCTGAATATGTTTTTATTTTAAGCTCGGCTCATACAGGTCGAGTTTTTTATCCAAAATTATCTCTAACTATGATGAATAACTACGAGCAGTTGTGGGGAAGTTGTTTGAACATTATTAAGGACAACATTAACGAAGCGTCCTTTAATACGTGGTTTGCACCAATTGTACCTATTAAATTTGAAAATAAAATTTTTGTACTTCAAGTCCCGAGTCAGTTTTTTGTGGAATACATTGAAGAGAAGTACATTGATTTACTTCGAATGACACTGACTCGAGTTGCAGGGAACGGTACAAAGTTGGAGTACCGTGTATTGATAGATAAAAACACCGGAAAAGGGACTCAGATCCCAAGTACAGCCGAACAAAAACCTCGTCAGTTTGGAAATCATACCGTAACCAACACAATAGTTTCACCTTATCAGACACTCCAACTCCCGGAGATAGATCCGCAATTGCGTCCATCTTACAATTTTGACAGTTTGATTGAAGGCAAGAGCAACAAGCTGGCGCGTACAGCCGGAGTAAGTATCGCGAATAACCCGGGAAAAACGATTTTCAATCCACTTTTTGTATATGGAAAGTCAGGAGTTGGTAAAACACACCTAATCAACGCGATAGGTGTAATGACAAAGCAACTTTATCCTGAAAAACGGGTGCTTTATGTTTCCGCGAATACATTCCAAATTCAATATACCGATGCGGTAAGAAGCAATACGCAAAATGATTTTTTGAATTTCTATCAAACCATCGATGTGTTGCTCATGGATGATATTCAAGAGTTTTCAGGCAAAACAGGTACACAAAATACGTTTTTCCATATTTTCAACCACTTGCATCAAAGCGGCAAACAATTAGTACTTACCTCAGACCGTTCGCCACTTGAAATGGTGGGAATGGAACAACGACTACTCACCCGCTTCAAATGGGGGCTTTCCGCTGAAATCGAAAAACCGGATTTTGAATTAAAAAAATCCATTCTTAACAATAAAATCTACAGGGATGGTTTAGAAATTCCGGAAAATGTGGTAGATTATATCGCT
This sequence comes from Porphyromonadaceae bacterium, assembly GCA_012523295.1. GTDB lineage: Bacteria > Bacteroidota > Bacteroidia > Bacteroidales > Paludibacteraceae > UPXZ01. Next base: position 24,965 of record JAAYIT010000182.1, read on the forward strand.
GAGAATGTGACGGATAACATTCGTGACTTAGAAGGAGTGTTAATTTCGCTGCTTGCGCACTCCACGCTCGCCAATATCCCGATTGATATTAAATTGGCTGAAAAAGTCATTGGCAGAATTGTGAACATCACCCCAAAAGTGATGACCGTAGAGCATATTCGAGATACGGTTTGCGAGTTTTACAACCTTTCGGTAGATGCGATTTCAACTCGTTCGAGAAAATTAGAAGTGGTTCAAGCACGTCAAATCGCCATGTACTTTTCAAAAATGCTGACAAAAAATTCCTTGTCAAGTATCGGACTGCATATCGGGAAGCGTGATCACGCTACTGTATTGCATGCCTGTAAAAAAGTAGAGGATTTGATAGAAACTGATAAACATTTCAGAAAAGATGTTGAAATGATTGAAGAGAGACTAAGAATATAAGTAATTGCTTACCCTGTCAGAAATCATCCGCCGTCTTGCTGCTGCCCTTTTCAGCCCAAAGACATACATTTCTCTCATCAATCGAACCGCACAAAAGACATTTTAGTCTGCAAAAATGGAGGTGAGCAGTTACAACTTTTCACATAGAGCAACACGCTTCGGCGACTCGTAGCTGAGACGCCTAAAATTTTTTAACCAGTCCCTAAGTTAAAAATTCAATTTTAGCTTTTATTCAAAAATACAATAGCCTATGATAGAGATTAATATCGCTTAATCTCTATCTTTTTTGTGAAAATGGTATTATTTTGCTCTCATTCAAAAAAAAATTACTAATTTTACAACGTAAAAATAAAAAGCAAGAAAGACAATATGATATTCAAATTCACTATCATTTCAGACGAGGTTGACGATTTTATAAGAATTATTGAAATTGATTCAGAAGCGACTTTTTTGGATTTGCAAAACGCGATTTTGGATTCTGTAAAATTCGAGAAAGACCAAATTACTTCGTTTTTCATATGTTCCGATGACTGGGAGAAAAAACAGGAAATCACTCTGATTGAGATGGAATCAAGCTCTGAGTTTGACAATTTAGTAATGGAACATACACAGCTCGATGAATTGCTGGACGATGAAAAACAAAAACTCCTTTTTGTTTTCGATATGATTTCCGATCGTGCATTCTTTATGGAGCTAACTGAAATGATTCCCGGCAAAGACCTAAGTGAAGCTGTTTGCACTTCATCAATCGGAAGACCTCCGGTTCAGATGTTAGATGATTTGGAAGAAATCACACCGACTCCAGCAAAAGCCGGCCAAATCCCAAGTGATGAAAGTTTTTACGGTGACGAAGAGTTTGACATAGATGAACTGAATGATGAAGGATTCGGTGATTTGACTTTTGACAACAATAATCCTTTTGAGGAGTAAGAAGAGATGACATGATAAGCCTCCACTAAAGTAGAGGTGCTGTCTCAGGAATTTTTGTTAATCATTTACAATCGTTTCTTATTTATAAAATTTTAGACAGAAAATATTTCATTATTGAAGTGTTTTCTGTTTTTGTTTAAGTCCGACAAACTCCTTACTCTTTGGCTACGGCTCAAGTGCTGTTAGCGAGGTGTAAGCAAAATGATAAGACGAATCGGCAAAACAGTTTTCAAAATCCACATTTTACTTCGGAAATATCGCTGTCAATTAGTTGGATTTTCTTATCTTCTATGCCTATTTTGATTCCCATGCAAGTTCTTTACACGAACGTATTTCGTCATCAGAATCAGTGATTTTATTTTCATGAAAACTCTCATTGTCATACTTGGTCCTACCGGTGTTGGTAAAACGAATATCAGCCTTCGATTGGCTGAAAAATTCGGTTGTCCGATCGTTTCATCAGATTCACGTCAGTTTTATCGCGAGCTGAAAATTGGGACAGCGGCTCCGACTGAGAATGAACTGAAAAGAGTGAAACATTATTTCATCGGGACTCATTCAATTTTTGACGAGTACAGCGCCGGACAATATGAAACAGATGCAATAAATTTGTTGGAAGAATTGTTTGAGAAACACAATGTCGTGTTGCTTGTAGGAGGTTCTATGATGTATATTGACGCCATATGCAAGGGTTTTGACAATATTCCGACTGTAGATGCGGACACCAGAGCGTATTGGCAAAAAGTATATGCTGACAAAGGTCTCGAATATATTCAAAACGAATTAAAAAGACTGGATGAGAAGTATTATCACGAAGTGGATCTGAAAAACTGGAAACGGGTGATACATGCACTCGAAATCTGCAGTATAACGGGAAAGCCGTATTCTGAATTGCGCACAGGTGAAATTAAGAAAAGAAATTTCAATATACTGAAAATCGGATTGAACCGGCCGAGGCCTGAACTTTATGAGCGAATTAATCTTCGTGTAGATAAAATGGTGAAAGACGGATTAATCGATGAGGCGGAGAGATTTTATCCTCACAGGCAGTTAAACACATTAAACACAGTCGGCTACAAGGAGCTTTACTCGTATTGGGATGGTGATTTTGATTTGGATTTCGCTATAAATCTAATAAAGCAAGACTCACGAAGATATGCAAAAAGACAGCTTACCTGGTTCAATCGGGATAAGGAAATCAACTGGTTTCACCCGGATAATGAGGATCAAATCATACAATTTATCACCAATAAAACAAACTCTCTTTCTTCTAAATCTGATGTATAATGAACATACGCAAAGACATCTCACTATTACCCTACAATACATTCGGAATCGATGTAAAAACAAAGTTTTTTGCAGAATATAATTCTGTAGAAGAACTTAAAGAACTTTTACAATCTGACGTAGTTAAAAGTAATCCGTTTTTTCACATCGGAGGAGGAAGTAATTTGTTGTTTTTGAGCAACTTTGATGGAATTATTTTACATTCGAAGATAAACTCGATTGAGGTTGTGGAAGAGGACATGCTTTCAGTTTTGCTGCGGGTAGGATCGGGAGTGAACTGGGATAAATTTGTGGCATATTGCGTGGAGAGAAACTATTACGGTATTGAAAACTTATCTCTGATTCCCGGAGAAGTAGGCGCTTCGGCCATTCAAAATATCGGCGCGTATGGAATGGAGGTGAAAGACACAATCAAAAAAGTAGATTTCATTGATATTGAGACACTTAAACCCAAAACATTTTCAAACAAAGAATGTAACTACAGCTACCGGAAAAGCATTTTCAAAGAAGAGCTGAAAGGGAAAGTTGTAATTACCCATGTCTATTTTTTGTTGAAAAAAGAACCTGTCTATGTGCTTGACTATGCACATTTGAAAAATGCAGTTTTGAAAAACGGTGAAATAAACCTCGCCAATGTGCGTAAAACGGTAATCGAAATCAGAGAAAGTAAATTACCCGATCCGAATGATCTTGGCAATGCCGGGAGCTTTTTCATGAATCCTATCATTCCAAAATCACATTACGAAGAACTACTTCGCTCCTACCCCGCGATGCCGCATTACCCGGTTTCTGAGACAGCGGTGAAAGTACCCGCAGGGTGGCTTATCGAGCAATGTGATCTGAAGGGCAAGCAATTTGAAAAAGTAGCGATCTATGAAAAACAAGCCTTAGTAATTGTCAATCTGGGCGGAGCAACAGGTGAAGACATTGCAACTGTGGCTTCACTTGTACAAATGACCGTAAAAAAACGATTTGGGATAGATTTAGTGCCGGAAGTGAACTTTATAGAAAAGATATCTCCCCTTTCCGATTCTTAGAGCAGCAATGTTTCCGTAAAAACGAATGTTCAACAAGAGAATTTCACAGGCAAGATTTCATGATTTACACTATCCGCCGGTGAATACAGGTCTCTTCGATAACCAAGCATTATAGTACCTCACATCGCCGGTAACTTCTTTGCCGAGCCAGTCGGGCTTTTCGTAGGATTCATTTTCGGCTTGAAGCTCTAACTCCGCAATTACTAAACCTTCATGAAGGCCGTGAAACACATCAATTTCAAAGGTTTTTCCTTTGTAAGGCACTTCATAACGAGTCTTGAAAATAATAAATTTATCACAAAGTTCAAGCAATTGCTCCGCATCTGATAGACTTATTTCCTTTTCCCACTCAAAACGACTAAATCCATTTTCATTTGTTTTCCCTTTGATTGTAAGGTAACCTAATTCACCTTTGGCTCGTACACGCACGGTTTTATCGGGCGCGGTTAAGATGTAGCCTTGCTTGATTGTAAATTTTTTACTTGCAATTTTCTCGAAAAATTCACTTGCCGGAATGTTTTTATCTGGAATATTCACCAGAAATTTTCGCTCGATTTCGATATTTTGATTAGATTGTGTCATATAGTTTTTAATTCAAAGAATTGATACGTTGCTATTTCGCCGCACTTGCTACAGAATGTGATTTTTATTATTTTAACCATGTGTCTTTATACTTTTAGAACGCCACGAAGCTACTCTAAATCAGAAAATTATCTTATCCGCTCCAATCAAAAATAACTCTCTTTCACTTCTCGTTTGCAAATTGTCTTAAATTCACAATATTTACACAATTCTTCTTCCTTACATTGAACGAAAGGCACATCCGGATTAAAAATCTCTTCGATTGTACCGGTAAGTTTATCTACAAATTCATCTTTCCAATCAGAAAAACTTTCGACAAGTAGATGCTTGCCTTTTGACTCGTTAAAAATGAGTTTTGTTTCGAGAGCAGCATTGAATATATCTTTGACTTTAAGCACCTCCGGTACAATATTTTCCCTTCCGGTTTCCATTTCGTATAGCAAGCTATACAAGAATGTTTGCAACACGACTTTAGGTCTATCTTTATAATTTGTTTCAAACACTTTATCTAACGAACTGAAAATGAGCTTATCACCTCCTGTTTTATAATCCAAGACTCGGATTTTCCCCTCTTTCTCATCCACTCTGTCAATCGAACCTCCGATGTTTACCTCATTGACAAAGTTTTTCAGCGGAAACCTTACATTTATTTTAGCTTCCGATTGGATGTATCTAAATGGGGCGCGTGCCGCATCAATTTCCAGAATCCTGTTTATATACTTTTCTATCACATTGTAAATGAGCTGTTTCCTGCCATCCAACTCTATCTCAAAACCCTCTTCGGGACTTTTCTTGAAAAATTCTGAGGCAAAAGCACTTATTATTGCTTCATTTATTTGTTTCGAATCTTTACGAACTTCATCCAGATCTGATTTGCTAACTGCTTTTCCAACGAACTGTTTGTAAATCAGCTCCATTGATTTATGAAATAATGTTCCGAACGGTCCGAAATCTACATTTTCCTGAACTTCTTCTTGCTCTTTTATGCCTTCTACTTTTGAAAAATAAAACCTCAAAGGGCAATCTATGTACATATTTATCGAACTTGCTGAAAGTGCTCGTTTTCTTTCACCGTCAATTGTAAACTCTCGAAGTTTGCTCAGAATTTCTTCATTTTTATCAACTTTTATTTCATTTTTCGCAAATGAATTTACCTCATATGTGACGTTTATCTCATTAAAACTCACCCCGTAATGGTAGTGAAGCTGCCGGAAATATCGACTTACTTCACCGGTCTGCATGCCTTCTACCCGATTGTCGTAAAGGAAATAAATATTTTTTGTGCGCTGTATCAAACGGTAAAAGTTATAGGCTGAAATCGCATCCCGATATTCAAAAGTAGGAATCTCGAAAGCACGACGCAAATCATTGGGGATAAAGCTGTTGGAAGTAGATTTTTGTGGATAAACACCTTCATTGAATGAGCAAATAATCAGATTTTCGAAATCCAATCCGCGAGTTTCGAGTACTCCCATCACTTGCAGTCCGTTGAGCGGCTCACCTTCAAACGGAATGGAAACTCCGCCTATCAGCTGACGAATAAGCCGGATCAGCGTATCAGGCGACATTTCAAACTCACCGATAGTTTTCATCACCTCATTCATCCGATTGATGGCAATGTAGTACTGATACAGAAAATCGCATTCCATATGGTACTTTCCGGTTTCCTTGGAATAATCCTGCCATGCCATATTGAGCATTTTCAGAACATCAAGCAAGTATTGGACAAATTCAGCAGGTGATTTTTTATGAGTAAAAATTGTTTTAAGAATGTGGTTTTCCCGGAAATGCGCGATATCAACGTAGATAGCATTGGATTTTATCATTTCTTGCTGAATTTTTCGCACATCAGCACGACACAACGTACTGATATACTGGTGATTCAAGATACTTGAAACAAGCAGATGATAAAAATGTCCTTTAGAATTTACTCGCCGCTGCAGATCGAAGATACTTTCCAACAAACCTGAAACAGGCGATGCTTTCAATGGGTAGCCCATCGTAACATTCACATTTTCAATTCGCTCCGGGATTGAATGAAGAAGCGGTACGAGCAAGCTTTCTTCGGGTAAAACGACCGCCGTTTTGATCCAGTCCTTATTCTCGGCATTCTCCGGATAAAGCTCGTTGAGCAAATTGTGCACTTCTTTTGTTTGTCCAACCGCTGATGGAACAGAAATCAAATGGAAGTTAATCTCTTTTAACTGCTTAGTGGTGGGTTCAATTTTAAGTTTTGAAGGGAAATTGGAGCTATTTTCCTTGAAAAATGTTGAAGCTTGATTTACCGGATCACGAAGCATTTCGGACTCATAATCCCAATAGAAATCGGCTTGATCTCGCTTCATAAGTTCTGAAAATAGGATTTTTTCACTCTTATTCAGTGCATTAAATCCTATAAAAACAAAGTTTTTTCCTAAGAAATAGTCCGGCAGCTGATTATTTTCGAGCAATTCGGTTATTTCTCTAAATATCATACCTTCTGTCGCTGTGTTTTCACTCAGCAATTCAGTTCTAAATTGCTCGTAGAGAGGCAGCATCACTTTCCATATCGCAATAAACTCTTCTTTCGTTTTGCTTTCAACTGATGGTAAAAAATGATTCCAAAATTGCACAACTGCCTCTTGTTGTTCCTTTGTGAAATATTCTTTTGAGTAGTCAATTTCTTTCAAGGCAGTTACATTTCGGAACAAATTCGAAGCATCAATGTGAAATTTATCCACTTCATTGAAATCCGAGAGGAGCATTTCACCCCAAAACACAAAATCATCAAAACTTTCATCGGTTTTACTTATTTCTTTGTAAATCCGATACAGTCGGAAAAGCTCAGCGGTCCGATCGGCTATTTTTCGAGCAGAAGCATTGAAAAAACACTCGTTGATGGTGATTATTGCGGGTGAGAAAATCGGTTTTTCAATAAATTCCATTAGGTATTTTTGAAAAAAAAGTCCTGCTCTTCTATTTGGAAAAACAAAAATAAACTTCCGAATATCAGCCTTATATTCGGTGTAAAATGCATAAGCGATTCGTTGTAAAAACATAGATAAATATACCTCTTAACCCCCTCAAAAGGGAAATCCTGATATCAAAAATAAATTTTCTAAAAGTCGGTTTTAGCGATGCGTGGATATCCGCCCGGCTTCCTATGAAACAATTCACACTTTATTGCTTCATTTTGATTAATGTTTTCTCCGCATTAAGTCTTATTCGGTCCATGATTTGATTTTTACAAATGTGACAAACAGGAAAAATCGCAGATTATCAACTTCAATTATCCACCTGTGATTAAACTAGGCAGCTTGGGAATGCTGTTTTTTTATTTTTGCTAATTTACTTCATTTTATTGGAATAAAAGATAATTCAAGGAAAATTTCTTAAATTTGCCGAGAATTAAAACAATCTCAGTTTACAGCAGACTTTCAATAAACTTATCTACCAATAATGTTTGGAACAATCGTCAATACAGTTGCAGTAATAGCCGGAGGATCGTTAGGGATATTGCTGAAAAAGGGTATGCCTGAACGGGTTCGAGTTATCTATTTTCAAGCTGTCGGGCTATTTACACTTGCTATCGGCATCAGTATGGTCTGGAATATGAAGCATATTCTCACAGTCGTTACAAGTATTGTTATTGGAGCTTTGATAGGCGAATGGATGAATCTGGAAAAGGGAGCCGAACAACTAAGCGACTGGACTAAAAAGAAACTGCGCATAGGCAGCGAACGCTTTTCCGAAGGGCTGACCACCTCGTTTTTACTTTTTTGTATCGGAGCAATGACTTTGGTAGGAGCGATTGAAGAAGGCACAACAGGCGAATCCCGACTACTCCTGACAAAATCAGTAATGGATGGATTTTCTTCCATTTTGTTAGCCTCAGCTTTTGGTGTTGGTGTGGTGTTTTCTGCAATTCCTCTTTTTTTATTTCAAGGAGGAATCACTTTAATAGCGAAAATTTTTGGAGAGTTTCTCTCAACAGAAACCATACAGGCGCTTACTGCGGTAGGAGGAGTCTTGTTGTTGGGATTAGGAATAAATATCTTGGAAATAAAAAGGCTTCGCATACTGAACATGATACCCGCGTTGGTCGTTGTAGTTTTATTGATGTGGATTACTGCGAAGTTTGGAATTCGTTTGATGTAATTCTTTTATTTAACAATAGAATATGAATTGGTTGTTACTCATACTTTGGTTTATAATCGGACTCATCTTGGCTAATGGATTGAGAGTGTGGCATATAATTGAAAGCAGCAAAAAAAAGCTGAAACGATCTCAAAATTCCGATATCGGAGAGAAAGGCTTTATAAAAGTTGCAAATTACAGGTATCTTCCATTTATGCCCATTTCTTATTTGGCAGTGTGGATTGCATGCAGTTTTTTTTACCTGAATCAGATTAATTCTGAACAAATCTATGTTGATGCACTGATAACCGGAGTTGTTTGGTGGATTCTCGTTTCAATTTCTGAAATGCTCTTTTGGGTTATCGCCAATCACAAATTTCAACTTACATGGAAAGAAATGTACAAAGATTCACAACCGTGGTCAGCAATTTCATATTACGCGGTATTGATTAGTCCGCTATTTATAGCATTGATAATAAAGTAAATAATCAAAACAACCCCGACAATTAAAAGGGATAACAGTAACAAAATGAAACAGCTGCGGAAAACTTGCAGCTGCTTTTTCTTTTAAATAAAACAGTTCTCTTTCGGATAAATCCCGGACTGCTAAAAAACTCTTATCCTATTGAAGTAAAGCAAGATAGAGATTATTTCGATCTGTATAAGTGCAAGAACTTTGCACCGGGCTATCGAAAAGCATTGCAACTACTTACTCTGTAAAAAATCAGCTTCTGTTGTGTTGCTGCCCTTTCAATACGAAGACCATAACTCACAATAGTTAACCCCATTTACAGACATTCATATAGAATAGCAAATGGGGTGAATAGCTGCAAAAATCCAAATTTAAAAACAAAAATAATACGTTTCTTAATGAAAAAAACCAATACAATTTTTACACTTTTACTCCTGTTGTCAACATTTCTATCATTAAACGCGCAATTAACTTCAAAGGAAAAGCTGGAACAGCACGTTTACACCCTTGCCGCCGACTCAATGTTTGGACGAAAAGCCGGGACGGAATATGCCGTAAAATCATCTGAATACATTGTAAATCAATGGAATGGAATTGGAATTAAACCGTATTTTGAGAGTGGCTTTCTGCAAAGTTTTGAAAACAACAAATATCACAATATTGTAGGGATAATCCCGGGAAATGATTCTGTTTTGAAAAAAGAATATCTCATAATAGGGGCGCATTATGACCATATCGGAGAGAGAAACGGACAAATCTACAACGGTGCCGATGACAATGCTTCGGGTGTTGCGACACTGATAGAGCTTGGGCGAGCGTTGAAAAATGAGCAACTACAGTTGAAGCGAAGCGTGATTTTAATCGCATTTGATGCCGAAGAATTAGGATTGTTAGGCTCAACACATTTTATTCAAAACATTGACTTCCCGATTGAAAATATCAAACTTATGATGAGCGTGGATATGGTTGGTTGGTATAAGGCAAGTGGCAAACTTATCTATGCCGGAAGCGGAACAATCAAAAACGGTAAAAACATCATTGAGAATCCGAGCTATATTCCAAACGGATTAAATGTAGTAACAAAAAGTTTTGAGAAAAGCATTTTTACAGCTACAGACACGCAACCATTCGCAGAAAAAGGGATTCCAACTCTTGCTGTAACTACCGGTACAGAATCACCTTACCACAAACCGGAAGACGATGCGCACTTAATTGATTATGATGGATTAGTATTGATAAATGAACATTTGAAAAACATTTTAAAGGTATTTTCAGCCGATACAGACGTTGTCGCTTCCGGAAAAATTGCTAAAAAGCATCGTCCGATGCAACTTTTCTCTTTCGCTGTCACAGGACAAATCGGATCAAATTATCATTACTACACAGAAGGCGCACTGAATGGAAAATCAATGACTTCTTCCGGAGTCGGGCTTACTACACAAATGAATTTTCGAAGTTTTGCAATTCGACCAGAAGTTTTTTACGAGCGAATCAACGCGAAGTTTCCCGGAGGAAATATCTATACAGACAACGTAACCATTCCATTAAGCATCGTACTTCAAAGTAGAAATCGTAGTTCCGGTGCAGATTTATTTTTTGGAGGATATTATTCTTACAGGTTTTCGGGAAAGCAGGGTGAAAATAATCTTGATTTTGAAAACACATTCAAAAGAAATGAATTTGGGTTGACTTACGGGTTTGGAGTGTTTTTGAGCCCTTTTAAAATCGGTTTTACAAATCGAACTGCTTTAACGAGTTTTACAAAATTCCCGAACTCGGACAACGCTTACATTAAAAACAGAGCGAAGTATTTATCAATTGCTTATATTTTTTAGCTATAATAAAGCGGCTATATTTTGGCTAAAATAATCTTTGAAGAGAGCTTGCAGGCGCTGTTTTAGACCCTTCTCTGACAAACTGAAGTTCTTTAAAAGAAAATACTGATTGCATATCAATTTTACTGATACTCATTAGTTTTTTCTATACTTCATATAATTTCCCAATAGAGTAAATTTGAAACAATAGGACTGATTGTTTGTTTTAGAACAAAGTAATTTTGATAAAACAACAATAAATAATCAGATGAAACAGCCATTTAAGACAAGTCTTAAACCCAAGGAAATGATTAATGGCGTGTTCCATACGTCCTTAATGTAAAAAAATAAATTATAACCGTATGAAAACAAAAAAAGTAGAGCTTGTAGCAGCACCTCGCGAACCGCACTGGGTGGGCGATGGATTCAGAGTACATAATTTTATTCCGAGCGGTTATCACTTAGAAATGCAGCGGATGAATCCATTTATTTTATTGGATTACAATTCAAAATACACATTCCCGCCTTCCGAAAAACCAAAGGGTGTCGGCACACATCCGCACCGGGGCTTCGAGACTGTAACTATAGCATACAAAGGGAAAGTAGAGCATCACGACAGCAGTGGAGGCGGCGGAATAATCGGAGAAGGTGATGTACAATGGATGACTGCTGCAAGCGGAATTTTACACAAAGAATTTCACGAAAGTGAATGGAGCAAAAAAGGCGGTGAATTCCAAATGGTGCAACTCTGGGTAAATCTCCCCGCGAAAGACAAAATGTCGCCTCCAAAATACCAGGCCATCACAAAAGATGAGATGGGAATTGTAGTTTTAGAAGAAAATGCAGGAACAGTAGAAGTTATAGCAGGTGAATACAACGGAACAAGAGGGAAAGCATCAACATTTACGCCAATACATTTGATGAACGCAAAACTAAATAAGGGCGGAAAAGCCTCCTTTAGTTTTCATGCAAATTACAACACGGCACTGCTTGTTTTGGAAGGAAGTATAACCGTAAATGAGGCGGAAGCAGCTCCTACAAATCACTTCGTCTTATTTGAGAATGAAGGAGAATCATTCACAGTAGAAGCAGACGAAGACGCTTTGGTGTTAATAATGAGCGGAGAGCCACTCAACGAACCTATTGCCGCGCACGGACCATTTGTAATGAACACAAAGGCTGAAATTTTACAAGCCTTTGAAGATTACAACAAAGGAAAATTCGGCTACTTAGCTGATTAAAAAATAATTTATATTCCACAGAGTCGACTTTACATGTTTTGACTCGGAATTTGAATCACGGGTAAGTTGAGAAGGGTTTAACATATACTTGAAGGCTGAATTTAGTTATGCTGAATTCAGCCTTCCTTTTAATGACAAAAACCAATTAAAGTAAAGAATCCATACAACCGAGAAAACTCTTCACTTAAACACACTGTGACGAGGCATAAATTTGAGTAAAAATTCAATATTTTTTCAGCTTATTCAGTTATCTTGACTAATTTCTTAATCGTCACGAAACATTTTCACATTATAATATGTTTATAATATTTGCATTATCTTCTATTAAAATAAACTTATGAACAAAAGAAAAGTATTTGAGCAAAGATTAAAAGATTTAAAAGAAAAAGAAGAATTAGCTGTTCAGAAGCAACACTTAAAGCTTAAACTCACTGCACGTGAGCGACTAAACATTCTTTTTGATGAAGGAAGTTTTTTTGAATTAAATACATTTATCGAACCGGCAAAAGCGATTAAAAAAACACAAAATTCTTTTGGTGATGGAGTTGTTGTTGGTCGTGGTTTGATTCAAGGGAGAAGCGTATTTGCTTATGCTCAAGACTTTACGGTAATGGGCGGTTCGCTTGGGTATGCTCACGGAATGAAAATAGCCAAAGTTCAGGAAATGGCTCTCAAATTCGGTGCGCCCTGTGTGGGATTAATCGACAGCGGCGGAGCACGTATCCAAGAAGGTATCAACAGCCTTTCGGCGTATGCGCGTATTTTCAAAAACAATGTTAGATCATCGGGGATAATTCCGCAAATCAGTGTCATTTTAGGTCCTGCTGCCGGGGGAGCAGTCTATTCTCCCGCTATTACCGATTTTATAATAATGACCAACGACACTTCTTATATGTTTGTCACCGGTCCGGATGTGGTAAAAGAAGTTCTGAATCAAGATATTACTATGGATGATCTTGGTGGCGGAAATGTACATGCCGAAAAAAGTGGCGTTGCTCACTTCGTATTTGAAGATGAAGAGCATGCGATATTGCAAGTAAGAAAACTTCTCTCTTACATCCCGCTCAATAATTTTGATCCGCTTCCAATTTCTTATGATGTTGAATTCAACCAAGAACGCCAGGATTATTTAAATAATATTGTACCTGATGACCCAAACCGTCCATACGATATGAAAGAAATTATCAATATCTTGATTGACAGCAACACTTTCTTAGAGGTGCATGAAAAATATGCCCAGAATATTATTGTCGGCTTTGGGCGTCTTGATGGTAAGACAATCGGGATTGTGGCCAACCAGCCAAAAGTTATGGCAGGAACGCTCGACAACAATGCAAGTATCAAAGGGGCGCGATTTGTTCGATTTTGTGATAGTTTTAACATACCTTTGCTTGTGTTAGAAGATGTCCCCGGCTTTATGCCCGGAGAAGAGCAGGAGCATACCGGGATTATCCGAAACGGCGCAAAACTTCTCTATGCGTTTTGTGAATCGACCGTACCCAGAATTACAATTATCACCAGAAAGGCTTATGGAGGCGCTTTTGTGGTCATGAACAGCCTCGGAATCGGCGGTGATTTTAATTTCGCTTGGCCAACCGCGGAAATTGCAGTAATGGGTCCTGCAGGAGCCATAAAAATCGTAAACAGAGCTGAACTGGCGGCTGCTGAAGACAAAGCGGCTTTAGAAAAAGAATTAATCGAAAAATACAAAGATGAAATTGCCAACCCGTTCAAAGCTGAAGAGCTTGGAATGATTGATGACGTAATCAAACCTTCTGAAACACGACAAGTTTTGATCACGGCATTTGATATTTTATCAAACAAACAATATTCTCAACCCGAAAGGAAACATGGAAATATTCCATTATAAATAATTTCTTCAACACGCTTGACTTCGCGCATAGAGCGTATTCAAGAGTAATTTTTTACAGGTAAAAGATTTATAAAAAAACGATGTTTTTTTTCGACAGAGCCCAAACCGCTCTCTTTCAGGGAGTTGTGTAGTACATTTATAATATGAAACAGCCATTAGAAACAAATTTTCACTCAAACCATATGAAGATAAATGGCAAGTTGCATACGTCCATAATGTAAAAAATTTGACTTTCGCAAGTTGTTACAGTCTGCTGTAAAGCTGCTTTTGAAAAAGATATGCTGATTATCAGAGGAATTAAGCAAGCTGGGGCTTTGCCCCAAACCCCACTTCATTTTTTGTCTTGACACAAAAAACGAAGCAAAAAAAGTCAAGACTTCGCCCGCCTCACTCAAAA
>JAAYIT010000183.1 GCA_012523295.1 Porphyromonadaceae bacterium
GAGAATGTGCAGTTGATGAAGCCAATGGCGTTGAGCGACTACAACAAATTGCAGATGAATTCTTTTGCTGTATTGTCTGATAGTGGTACAATCTCTGAGGAGTCGTCGATACTTAACTTCAGGGCACTCAATATACGCGAAGCTCATGAGCGTCCGGAAGCAATGGAAGAGGCCTCTGTGATGATGGTGGGACTGAATCCGGAGCGTGTTATGCAGGGACTTGTTCAGCTGCAGTATCAGCAAATAGGCGAGGAACGCAACTTCCGCCCCGTTGCAGACTACAGCATGCCCAATGTGAGCGATAAAGTGGTGCGAATAATTATTTCATATACTGATTACATTAAACGGGTTGTTTGGGGTGAGTAAATTAATCAATTCCTTTGGTAATCGGATTATCTATTGAATTTTATTTAATGTACAAACTCTTTTTTAAACGAATTTTTGACTTTTTCATTTCCCTGATAGGATTCACTCTTATAACTCCTGTTTTCCTTTTGTTATGGATCTGGTTATCCATTGTAAATAGGGGTGCAGGTGCATTCTTCTTTCAGGAGCGACCGGGAAAAAATGAGAAGATATTCAGGGTGATCAAATTCAAAACAATGAATGATCAGTGCGATGCATCAGGTAAGTTGTTGCCTGATGCACAACGATTGACGAAAGTTGGAAAGTTTGTGCGTTCTACGTCATTGGATGAGATTCCCCAGTTATTGAATGTAATCAAGGGGGATATGTCACTCATAGGCCCCAGACCCTTGTTGGTGCATTATCTTCCATTGTATAACGATATGCAGAGGCGTCGTCACGAGGTACGACCGGGCATCACCGGATGGGCGCAGGTGAACGGGCGGAATGCGATAAGCTGGGAGCAAAAATTTGAGTATGATGTGTGGTATGTGGATAATGTTTCGTTTTTATTGGACTTGAAAATATTGATGTTGACAATAAAGAAAGTGTTTGTAAGAGAGGGAATTAGTTCTGATACAAGCGCGACAATGGAGGAGTTTACCCTTAAATGACTGCAACGTAAGAGCCGATTATTACCCCTAAATCCCCTAAAGGGGACTTATGAGTGCAACATAAGAGCAGATTCCCTTGATTGAGATGCTTTAAAAGCCCCTTTAGGGGTTTGGGGTGAAACACTAAAGGGGACTTGGAGAGTGCAACGTAAAAGCAGATTCTCTTGATAGAGATACTTTAAAAAAGCCCCTTTAGGGGTTGGGGTAAAATACTGAAAGGGACTTGGAGAGTGCAACGTAAGAGCAAAATATTACCCCTAAATCCCCTGAAGGGGACTTGTGAGTGCAACGCAAGAACAGATTCTCTTGATAGAGATGCTTTAAGAGCCCCTTTAGGGGTTTTGGGTGAAATATTGAAAACTATGCAACGAACACCACAAATACCGATGTTTTATGGTGCAAAAGTTGATGTTTTTGAGAAAGCGAGATTGCTTCGAGAGAATATGACGATTGCAGAGAAACTGCTATGGGAAAGGTTAAATAAAAACCAGTTGGGAGTAAGATTCAAACCGCAGCATCCGGTAGATATTTTTATAGTCGATTTCTACTGTCATAAATACAAATTAGTTGTTGAAGTTGATGGGAAATATCACGAGAATAACATTGATTACGATATGGGTCGAACAGCCGAATTAGAACGATTTGATCTTAAAGTAATTCGATTTACAAATGAACAAGTAATCAACGACATTGAGAACGTGATAGATGAAATTAAACAGAATTTGTGTGAACGTGCAACGTAAGAGCAGAATATTACCCCTAAATCCCCTGAAGGGGACTTGTGAGTGCAACGTAAGAGCAGTTTCTCTTTATGAGATGCTTTAAAAAAGCCCCTTTAGGGGTTTGGGGTGTAACACTAAAGGGGACTTGTGAGTGCAACGTAAGAACCGAATACTACCCCTAAATCCCCTGAAGGGGACTTATAAGTGCAACGTAAGAGCAAATTCTCTTGATAGAAATGCTTTAAAAGCCCCTTTAGGGGTTTGGGGTGAAAAAAGGTGAATGGTTTGAGGTAAAAAAGCTAATATATAATTATGTATTTATACGGAGCAAGCGGACACGCGAAAGTAATTATAGACATTCTGGAAGCACAAGGAAAAGTGATTTCAGGTTTGATAGATGACAATCCGAAAGTGAAAGAATTGTTGGGTTATCCGGTTTTTCATGAAAAATCGAAAAAATCTCCCTTAATTATCAGCATTGGAGATAATAAAATACGGAGAAAAGTTACCGAGCAACTTGAACAAGTAACATTTGAAACTGCTTTTCATCCATCTGCCATTATTTCACCAAATTGTACCATTGGAGAAGGGACGGTAGTTATGCAAGGTGCAATTATTCAATCATCGTCGCGAATCGGAAATCATTGCATTATCAACACTGCGGCTTCCGTTGATCATGACTGTACAATAGAAGATTTTGTACACATTTCACCTAACTCCACGTTATGCGGCAATGTTAGCATCGGAGAAGGTACTTGGATTGGTGCCGGAACTGTAATAACCCCGGGTGTAAAGATTGGGAAATGGTGTGTAATAGGAGCAGGTTCGGTAGTAACGAAAAATATTCCGGACGACTCATTGGCGTATGGGAATCGGTGTAAAGTGATTAAAACGATTAATAAACTTTAAATGCAAAACAAAAAAATCTGGCTCTCGCTCGCGAAAATGGGTGGGCACGAGCAAAAATACATTCAAGAAGCGTTTGATACAAACTGGGTAGTACCATTGGGTCCTAATGTCAATGCTTTTGAAGAAACGTTGGCAGAATATATCGGAGAAAAACGGAAAGTGGTGGCATTAAGCTCCGGAACTGCTGCTATTCATCTTGCTTTGATACAGCTTGGTGTACAGCCCGGAGATGAGGTGATTTGCCAGTCGTTTACCTTTGTTGCCTCTGCTAATCCGATTAAATACTTAGGCGCAAATCCGGTATTTGTTGGGAGCGAGCCGGACACATGGAATATGTCGCCGGATTTGCTCCGTATGGCGATTGAAGACAGAATAGCTAAAACCGATAAGAAACCCAAAGCCATTATTCCGGTTCATTTGTATGGAATGCCTGCGAAAATGGATGAAATCATGCAGATTGCGCGGGAATTTGAGATACCCGTGGTAGAAGATGCTGCGGAAGCCTTAGGATCTGAACTCAAAGGGCAGAAATGCGGTACGTTTGGTGATTATGCCTGTCTTTCGTTCAATGGGAATAAAATAATCACAACCTCAGGTGGAGGTGCTTTGGTGTGTAAAACTCGCGAACAATCGGACCGAATAAAATTCTTTGCTACGCAAGCCCGCGATGAGGCGCCTCATTATCAGCATTCTGAGATTGGGTATAATTATAGGATGAGTAATATCTGCGCCGGAATAGGGAGAGGACAAATGACTGTGCTGCAGGACTATGTGAATAGACGAAGAGAAATTCATTCTATTTATAAGAGCCTGCTGAAAGGAGTTAGAGGAATAACCGTAATGGATAAACCGAGTGAAGACTTCAACTCCAATTTTTGGTTGACCTGCATTTTGGTTGATAAAGAAAAAGCAGGTTTTGACCGTGAGATGCTCAGAAAGAAAATGGACTCGATGAATATAGAAACCAGACCACTCTGGAAACCGATGCATTTGCAACCTGTTTTTGCCGAATCCCCGTATTACGGGAATGGTGTAGAGGATTCATTGTTCGACAATGGTCTTTGCCTCCCATCCGGCGCCGGGCTAAGCAATGAGGAAATTGAAAAGGTGATAGGGGTAATTTTGAAGGCTGGAAAAGAGTGAAGAAATTAACAAAATATATTAGCAATGCGAATCAGGGGTTAAAAAATTAAAAATTAACAAATTTAAACAATATTGTTTATAAGTTTCCGTTAAGGAACATAAACCGATTAATTCACCACAATTATTCAAATTTATGTTCCCAACGGATA
>JAAYIT010000184.1 GCA_012523295.1 Porphyromonadaceae bacterium
AGAAGTTAAGTCAAATTAAGGTTTCATTAAGGATTTAATATTGACTTAATGTAAATATATTTATTTCTAAAAGTCCCTTAACTTCTAAATGAAATCTTAATGTTTTATTTTTGTCACACGAAATCCATTAGAATCAGTCAAATAAACTCTTTAGCATATAAATGCCTGTAAAACAAATGATTAAAAGTTTAAATATCGGATTCAACAAACTCCTTTTCGGGGGAATTAAAATGCTGTTAATCTCTTTTTGTTTGTTAATTAGCGGACTTCTACCATCTCAAACTGTTCTAATTAACGGCATTCCGCGTGATACAAGTTACACAGTTTACAGTTCATTTATAAAGGAAAAGAAAAAATATCCGTTCATACAACCGGTCGGTACAAAATCAGATGATTTGAAATCTTTTACGAATATAACCTATAAAAAGATTGCCGAGAACCGTGAGTTAGTATTAAATATTTATCGTCCTGATAATTCTGAAAAACTCCCCGCTGTGCTTATGATTCACGGCGGAGGCTGGAATTCCGGTTCTCCTGAACTGCAAAAAGCATTGGCTTTGAACCTTGCAAGAAAAGGATTTGCTACAGCTACGGTTGAGTATCGTTTGATTCCTGAAGCGCTATTTCCCGCGGGAGTTGAAGATTTGAATGATGCGGTGAGATGGATTTTTAAAAACGCTGCGAAATATAATATCGATGAGCGTAAAATCGCTGTTTCGGGTTGTTCGGCCGGTGGTCATCTGGCAAACTTGATTGGCACGAAAAATCGTGATGGACTCATAAAGGCGATTATTAACATCGATGGGATATCTACTTTTATAGAGATCGCTACGGTTGACAGGGCTCAAATTGCTCGAGAGTCGGGCTCAAAATTGCCTGTCGATGCGCTATGGCTCGGAGGAACTTTTCAGGAGCAGTCGGACAATTGGAAAAACGCTTCTCCGCTTTACTTTGTAAATGAAAAATCAGCTCCCGTTTGTTTTATAAATAGCTCTATTCCACGCTTTCACAACGGACGTGATGAGCACATGGAAAACTTGGCAAGTTTTAATATTTATACGGAAGTTCACACGTTTGAGGATTCGCCGCATACTTTTTGGCATTTTCATCCCTGGCATTTGACCACCGTAAATTACGCCTCCAATTTTTTGAATAAAATTTTCAGGGATAAGACTAAAAACTTCAATAGAAAAGGTTTTGATATTGTCGTGGCACAAGATGGAAGCGGAGATTTCACCTCAGTACAACAAGCAATACTCGCTGTTCCCGATTTTCGGAAAAAACAAACAAAAATCTTTATAAGAAACGGATATTATCGAGAAAAAATTATTATTCCCGAAACCAAAGACAGCTTAATTTTGATAGGCGAAGATAAATTCAAAACCATTCTTTCCTTTAATAATTACGCTTCAAAATCGACCGGATTTGGCGATCAGTTAGGGACTTCCGGTTCCGCAAGCGTGTATGTGACTCCGGCTAATTTTACAGCCGAGAATATCACTTTTGAGAATGCTGCCGGTCCTGTTGGTCAGGCAGTTGCTGTAATTGTGAGAAGCGATAAAGCAAAATTTATTAACTGCCGATTTCTTGGATTTCAAGATACGCTTTACACCCATAAAGCCGGAAGTCGGCAGTATTATAAAAACTGCTATATTGAAGGAACGGTCGATTTTATTTTCGGCGCTTCAACGGCTTTTTTTGAAGAATGTGAGATTTTTTGTAAAAATAATGGCTATATTACAGCTCCATCGACACCTCAGAACACTCCATTTGGATACGTTTTTTACAAATGCAAAATTTCCGGTGAAAATTCTCATTCGTTTTTTCTCGGCAGACCGTGGAGGCCTTATGGAAAAGCCACTTTTATCGAATGTGAAATGAGCGATGTAATTCGGCCTTTGGGATGGAATAATTGGGGAAAAGTAGAAAATGAAAGGACTGCGACATTTTCAGAGTACAAAAATTTTGGAAAGGGTGGAAATCTATTGAACAAGCGTGTAGCCTGGTCCAAAGAGTTAACTGAAAAACAAGTGGAAAAATACACTAAAGAAAATGTGCTGGGAAATGATTTTTTTTAAAACATCTAAATAAACAACATAATATATAGCAATGAAACTCAATCGATTATTTTTATTAATGTTGGCAATGCCATTTTTCGCCGTCGGAACAGCTCAAACAATTACTATTAAAAACAATTCTGAGAATGTAATAAAAGAATACGTTGCGGAAATTCCGGTGAAAAACTTTAAGCTTTCAATTGGAAATTATGTGGTCGTTTCAAGTAATGGGGCAGTAGTTCCACTTGAAATAGTCAAAGACTTGAAAGGGAATGAATTAGCTGTTTTTCCGATTGAAAAATTAGATCCAAAGTCAACTTACACATTTAAAATCCAAAAAGGAACCGCCGATAATTATCCAAAGAGAACCTATGCGGAGTTGGCTCATAAAATTGGCGGAAAATTCAACGGAAATCGCTATGAAGGCGGTTTTTCATGGGTAAAACCAAATTACATGAAAATTCCGGGATCTTTCCGAGATCATGCTTATTATATAAAATACGAAGGTCCGGGGTGGGAGAGTGATAAAGTAGGCTATCGTTTTTATGTGGATCAGCGAAATGCAATTGATGCGTTTGGCAAGAAAACCCCGGGAATTGTTCTGCCGGCTGTCGGTGTGGATGGCTACGATAATTATCATAATATGGCTGATTGGGGAATGGATAATATGAAAGTGGGCGCGACTCTTGGAATCGGTTCGATTGGATATTATAACGGCACAAAGACTCTGCGAGTAGAAAAACGAGACAGTGTAATCTGCTTTATTCCCGCAGATGGAAAAATTCGCTCTCAAGTGAATACTACCTATTTCGGTTGGGATGTAGATGTTAATAAATTCAATCTCAAGTCATTGATTACTATTGATGCCGGAACCAAAGCATCGAGAATGGAACTCTTTGCCGACAAAAATGTGGATAATCTGACTACCGGAATTATTAAAAATAAAAACACAGAATTCATAAAATCACCTGATAGCGATGGAGAATGGGCTTACATTGCTACCTATGGCTTACAAAGCTTGAATGATGACAACTTAGGATTTGCGATTTTCTACAAAAAGAAACAGCTCAAAACGCTGACAGAAGATGCGATTAATCATCTCGTTGTTCTTCAGCCGGATAATGGATACGTTGAATATTATTTTATGGCTTCTTGGGAAATGGACTGGGAACCTGCAAATAATAAAGCTGCATTCCTAAAAGGAGTCGATGAACAACTCGTTCGATTGAATAGTGATGTAGATATAAAAGTGAAAAGAAGATAATAAACGTACTGTTTAGCATAAAAATTGATTTTTTTTATATCAAAAATGACAATTAATGAATAATTATTTTCTATTTCCGGAAAAATTTTATAATTTTGTGCACGTACACAATTCAAAATATTCCTTAGAAATTAAACAATAAAACACGATACAATGAAAGACTTCATCCACGACGATTTTTTACTACAAAGTGATTCGGCGAAAGAGCTTTATCACAATCATTCTGAAAAACAACCCATCATTGATTACCACTGTCATTTGATTCCTGAGTACATTGCGAAAGATCATCAATTCGACAATTTAGGTCAGATTTGGCTTGAAGGCGATCACTACAAATGGCGAGCAATGCGTACAAACGGCATTGATGAGAAATTCTGTACAGGAAAAGACACGTCCGATTGGGAAAAATACGAAAAATGGGTTGAAACTCTCCCTTACACTATGCGAAATCCACTTTATCACTGGACGCACTTGGAACTGAAACGCGCTTTCGGGGTGGGTGAATTGCTTAATCCTGCTTCAGGTAAAAGAATTTACGACATTTGTACCGAGCAGCTTCGTACAAAGGAGTTTTCTGCTCGCGGATTGATGAGAAAATTCAACGTTCAGGTTGTTTGTACTACCGATGACCCTGCAGATACATTAGAGCACCATATTTCATTGAAAAATGAAGGATTTGAAATAAAAGTTCTTCCTACCTGGCGTCCGGACAAAGCGATGGCGGTTGAAAATCCTGCCGAATACCGGAAGTATGTGGAAAAATTAAGTGAAGTTTCCGGAGTTTCGATTTCAAAATTCGCGGATTTGATTCAAGCGTTGCGTGCGCGTCACGATTTCTTTGCCGGCGTCGGTTGTAAACTTTCCGATCACGGGATAGAGGAGTTTTACGCTGAAGACTATACACAAGCTGAAATTGAAGCTATTTTCAATAAAGTATACGGCGGACAGGAACTGACAAATGAAGAAATCCTGAAATTCAAATCGGCTATGCTGTATGAAGGCGCGGTGATGGACTGGGAAAAAGGTTGGACTCAGCAGTTTCACTACGGCGCGATCCGAAACAACAACTCGCGTCTTTTCAGAAAACTCGGTCCCGACACAGGTTTTGACAGCATTGGAGATTTTACCGTAGCAAAAGCAATGAGTAAATTTCTGAACAGTTTAGACAATAACGATAAGCTGGCGAAAACCATCATATACAACCTGAATCCGCGTGACAATGACATGATTGCCACAATGATAGGAAACTTCCAGGATGGTTCTGTAGCAGGAAAAATCCAATTTGGTTCCGGCTGGTGGTTCTTAGATCAAAAAACCGGAATGGAAGCTCAGTTAAACTCACTTTCGAATCTTGGATTACTGAGTCGATTCGTGGGAATGTTAACGGACAGTCGCAGCTTCTTGTCTTATCCGCGTCATGAGTATTTCCGCAGGATTTTATGTAATCTGCTTGGCGATGACATTGAAAAAGGTTTGTTGCCAAAATCAGAAATGAAATTCATCGGTGAAATGGTAGAAAATATCTCGTATTACAACGCGAAAAATTTCTTCAAGTTTTAATATCCCATTCTTGATTAGCATTTTTTCCCTTCGAGGGAAAGTGCCGGTTGTCAATCTTATAAATTCTAACAAGCTTTAAAGTTTGATGATGTTGGCTCTTAAGCTAAATCCAACAGCTAATAATGGTTAAGAGCCTATTGACAAATCAACCGGTAATTGTAAATTGTAAAATCGTAAATAAAGTTATACACAGATGACACAGCCATGTCAAAATAATTCTGACTCACAAGGGAATGATTGTATGGCGTGTTCTATCTGGTCTTAGTGTTAAAAAATTAATTATATACAGATGAAATTAGGAAAATTTAGTATCGGAGTGGGAGACAGATTCTCACATCAAGGAAAAGCACAATTACGTGCTATTATGAAAGCGAATGAAAGCGGTTTGGAGATTAATCCTGTTTGGAATAAGTCGAACCGTGAGCACACTTACGTTCACTCAGAGCCGATTGACACCCGTCGTGAGGCTGATGAAGCAGTAAAAGCATTAGGATATAGTGGTCAATATTTTGTTGATGCTGACCACATTAATTTGAGTACGGTTGACAGATTTATTGAGGTTTCAGATTTCTTTACTCTTGACGTAGCTTCATTTATCGGAAAAGATAGCTCTGAAGAAGATGTAAATGCGTTTTTAGATTCCTGCAAAAAATATATGGGAAGTTTTCAAATTCCCGGAATGAAAGAGCCGCTTGAAATTACTAAAGAATTGCTTGAGGAAATTGCTCATAAGTTCTTAGCAGCAACGCAGCAAGCTTCTGATATCTATCAATATTTAGTCAAAGCGAAAGGCGAAGGTAATTTCATTACCGAAGTTTCGATGGATGAGGTGGAAAGTCCGCAAACTCCCGTTGAATTGCTGTTTATTTTGAAAATGTTGGCTGATAAGGGTGTTCCTGCTCAAACTATCGCTCCCAAATTTACCGGAAGATTTAATAAAGGTGTTGATTACGTAGGTGATTTAGAGCAATTTGCAAAAGAATTTGAAGAAGATGTGTTGGTTCTTGATTATGCCGTGAAAGAGTTTGGATTGCCTGAAGAGCTGAAATTAAGCGTTCACTCCGGAAGCGATAAGTTTTCAATTTATCCAATCATGGCAGAAATTATTAACAAATATGACAAAGGACTTCACTTAAAGACTGCCGGAACAACTTGGCTTGAAGAAGTAATCGGACTTGCGAAAGCCGGTGGCGATGGATTGGCTTTAGCTAAGAAAATTTATGCAAATTCATTGAATAGAAAAGACGAACTTTGTGCACCGTATGCTGATGTTATCGATATTGATGGCAGCAAATTACCTACAATTGAGGAAGTTAACGGATGGAGCAGCGAGCAATATCAAAATGCGCTACGTCATATTCCGGGTCATCCTGAGTATAACCCGAATTTCCGTCAATTGATTCACGTAGCCTATGCAGTGGCAGCTGAATTAGGAAGTGAATATATCAATATGCTGGAAAAATACGAAAGAGTTATTGGTGGCTGTGTAGAAGAAAACATTTACGAACGTCACTTAAAGCTTTTATTCAATTTGTAATAAAATTCACCTTTTGCTTCGACAATGCTCAGTAAGCAAAAGGTGGATGTTTTAATATAATCTTCCTTGGTTTGTGCATTGACATTTTCATGTTAAATGCTTTTAAATTTGCGTTAAATGAAAATAAGATTGCGTTATTCGACCGTTTTCATTCGGTATTAATCTGTAATTTTGTACTTTAGTAATAGAAATGATTATTGTTCTGTTAAGACGAAAAACACTCAAAGCTTGTCTTAATAATGAATAATACAACAAATTCAAAATAGAACAAATAAACTTTTCTGCTACTCACACATTGATTAGATAATCTGTTTTCTCAATTTCTCGGAAGAAGATTATATTTTGTCTAATCGATAATTTAATAATGCCGACCAACGTGTCAATTGGCTTTGATTAGTATTAATCTAAAATTGTAATTTTTAATATAAAAAATATGTATAAATTATTTGACATTAAAGATCGTGTAGTTGTAATTACCGGTGGCTCAGGAGTTTTAGGTGAAGCAATGGTGGAATACCTTGCCGCTCACGGTGCAAAAGTGGCTGTTTTGGCCCGCAACAAAGAAAAAGGTGACAAACTAATCGAAAAAGTAAAATCCAACGGTGGTGAAGCCATGTTTTTGGTTACAGATGTTACTGATGAAGCTGTTTTAAAACAAAATGCAAAAGATATTGTCGCCAAATACGGAAAAATTGATGTGTTGATCAATGGTGCAGGCGGAAATATGCCCGGTGCCACAATCGGTCCAAACAACAATATTTTCGACCTAAAAATGGATGATTTCCGTAAAGTGGTTGATTTGAATTTAATGGGAACAGTGATTCCTACTGTTGTTTTTGCAGAATATATGGTCGCTGCGAAACAAGGAAATATCATCAATATCTCATCCGCTTCAGCTATTCGTCCTTTGACACGTGTTGCCGGATATGGTGCCGCGAAAGCTGCAGTTGCTAACTTCACGCAGTATATGGCCGGTGAAATGGCTATTAAATTTGGTGAATCTTTCCGAGTTAATGCAATTTGTCCCGGATTTTTCATCACCGAGCAAAATCGCGCTTTGTTGACAAATCCTGATGGCAGCTATACCGACAGAGGTAACACAATCATCAATCACACTCCATTCAGACGTTTCGGTAATCCGGAAGATTTATTGGGTACGTTACATTATTTGGTCAGCGATGCTTCTAAATTCGTAACCGGAACGGTTGCAATTGTAGATGGTGGATTTGACTCATTCAGTATTTAAAAGCCCCCTAACCCCCTAAAGGGGGAATTTTGAAGGGCATTCAAAAATTTATAAAACGTTTAATCATTTAATCTCTTACTTCCCCTTTAGGGGATTGAGGGGCATATATTATGAAACTCAGAAAAAACTCAAAATATGCATTAATCACTCCAACAAGTATTGGGGTGCGTATTACTCCGGTAAATGGACAGCCGGTACATAGCAGTCAATTGTTCGAAATGCACGCTACAAGTGCTGAGACGAACGTAGCAAGTATTTCATCATACTTGGGATTGCCCGTGAAAGTACTTACAACTTTTGTAAAAGACAGTCCGATTGCACAGTTTATTAAGTCAGATCTTCGTCGTCGCAATATGGATTATGAAGGTCCTGAAGTACCTCAAGGAGGACCGTGGGGGTATCGTCATCAATTCAATGTTGCAGATAGCGGCTACGGACTTCGTGGCCCGCGCGTACAAAACGATCGTGCCGGTGAAGTAGGTAGAACGCTGAATGTGAAAGACTTTGACATAGAGAGAATCTTTGCTGTTGAAGGTGTGCAAATCGTTCATTTGTCAGGACTTATAGCAGCTCTTTCTCCCGAAACTAGTAATTTTTGTCTCGAATTGGCTCGTTACGCGAAGAAAAACGGCACGTTGATTTCATTTGACCTGAATCACAGAGCAACTTTCTGGAAAGGTCGTGAAGATGAGCTGCATAAAGCTTTTGACGAAATTGCTTCCTTGTCCGATATTCTGATTGGAAATGAAGAAGATTTCCAACTGTGTCTGGGTATAGAAGGGCCTGAAGCAGGTGGTGAAAATATTGAAGAAACAATTGGAGCATTCAAAGGAATGATCAAAAATGCAAAAAAAGCATATCCGAATGTAACTGTTTTCGCAAATACATTGAGAGAAGTTTTAAGCGTTAACGAACATCTTTGGGGCGCGATTGTTTATGAAAATGACAACTTCCATGTTGAAAATCTACGCAAAATCGTAGTTTTAGATCGTATCGGAGGTGGTGATGGATTTGTTGGTGGTCTCTTATACAGTATTTTAAAAGGCTGGGAACCATCTAAATGGGTTCAGTTTGCTTGGGCAAGTGGCGCATTAGCAACTACATTCTTAACCGACTATGCTCAACCGGCCGATGAAGAGATGATCTGGAGCATTTGGCAGGGAAATGCGAGGGTGAGGAGGTAATTTCAGATGTCAGATTTTAGAATTTAGATTGGTTATGTCAAATTGTCAATTGTAAATCTTAAATCGTAGTTCGTAAATCGTAAATCGTAAATTAACAATAATATATGAAACAAAAAGCAGATATAGGATTAATTGGTTTGGCTGTGATGGGCGAAAACCTTGTGTTGAATATGGAAAATAAAGGCTATACAGTAGCCGTTTTCAATCGTTCAGTAGATAAAGTTGAAAAGTTTATAAACGGACGCGGTACCGGAAAAAACTTTATTGGAGCTAAGAATTTAAAAGAACTTGTAGATTCACTCGAAAAGCCGCGAAAGGTAATGATGCTGGTAAAAGCCGGAAAACCGGTTGATGATTTTATCGAGCAATTGATTCCGCTTTTGGAACCCGGAGATATAATCATTGACGGTGGTAACAGTCATTTCCCGGATAGTGTGCGCCGTACGAAGTTAGTTGAAAGTAAAGGACTTCTCTACATCGGAACAGGCGTTTCAGGCGGTGAAGAGGGAGCACTTAACGGACCTTCCATTATGCCCGGCGGTTCTCCTGAAGCTTGGCCGCTTGTGAAGGATATATTCCAATCCATTTCTGCAAAAGTTGAAGACGGTATTCCTTGCTGCGATTGGGTAGGGGAAGATGGTGCCGGTCATTTTGTGAAAATGGTACATAACGGCATCGAATATGGCGATATGCAAATTATTAACGAAGCGTATCACATTATGAAAGAAGTGCTTGGCATGGATGCATTCGAACAGCACGAAGTTTTCAAAAAATGGAATACCGGAAAGTTGGACAGCTATCTGATTGAAATTACGCGTGATATCCTTGCTTATAAAGATGAAGACGGTACTCCGCTGGTTGAAAATATTTTAGATACAGCAGGTCAAAAAGGAACAGGAAAATGGACTGCCGTAACGGCTTTAGATTTAGGTATTCCATTAACATTGATTGGCGAAGCGGTTTTCTCTCGTTGCTTGTCTGCTCAGAAAGAGTTGCGTGTTGAGGCTTCCAAAAATTTATCCGGACCTGCAGTCAACTTCAAAGGAGATAAACAGCAATTTATAAACGACTTGGAAAGTGCAATTTACGCTTCAAAGATTGTTTCGTATGCACAAGGATACGATTTAATGATTGAGGCTGCTAAAGAATACAATTGGAACTTAAATTACGGCGGAATCGCGTTGATGTGGCGTGGCGGTTGTATTATTCGTTCCATATTCTTGAAAGATATTAAAAATGCATTTGATAAAAATCCAAATCTCCGTAATCTGTTGCTTGATCCATTCTTCAAAGAACAGGTAGAAGCAGCGCAAGCGGGTTGGAGACGAGTTTGTGCTACAGCGATTGAAAATGGTATTCCTGTTCCGGCTATATCTTCCGCGTTGGCATATTACGATGGTTTCCGCAACGAAAGACTGCCTGCGAACCTGCTTCAAGCACAACGCGACTATTTCGGAGCACATATGTATGAGCGTATCGATAAACCTCGCAGAGAATTCTTCCACACAAACTGGACAGGTACCGGCGGCGATACAGCTTCAACTACCTATCAGGTGTAACTATCCTGATTCTCCCGGTGTAGGGCAAGGCTGTTAAGCTTTTCTTTATTTCAGCTGTTTGAAGGGTTCCCGTCAAAAACCGGACACAGTCCAACCACTTCAAAAGCAGTAAAAGCAAAATAAAATAATAGAATTTAACAGGTTTACCGCACAAGGAACGCTTTAAGACTGGAACGTCAGTTTTTTAGTTGTTTTATGAGATTGTTAAAATTAAATAACTCTTCATACATGACTCTGCCACAATTTAAGGTTGTGGCAGCGTTAAATTATTTAAAGGTTATTTGAGAATTTTACTAACTTAATAACTACTGGCTCACAAAATCTCTCCTCAGGGGTGAGATCTGCAGGGGCTTTATCAACAATGATTTACTATCAAAAAGGTTCGCCCGAAACTGATCTTAAAGCGAATGATTTAAGAGACGGACTATTCATTGCCCTTAATAAATTAGGGAAGAAAAAGAAAGTCGTGGCTGTGCCGCCTGATTTCACAAGGTTTCCAAGCCGGGCGGGAGAATTAACCGAATATGCATGGGAATATTACGGTGAATATATGACCGATGTGTTACCGGCATTAGGTACGCATACGGCTATGACAGAAGAACAGCTCATCAAAATGTTTGGAAAAGTACCGAGAGACCTGATTCGTGTCCATGATTGGCGGAATGAGGTGGTCACACTCGGACAAGTTCCGGCAGAATACGTGAAAGAAGTTACTGATGGCGCAGTTGATTTTGAGTGGCCGGTACAGGTGAATAAATTACTTCAAGATGGCGGACATGACTTGATACTTTCCATCGGACAGGTTGTTCCTCACGAAGTAGTTGGAATTGCCAATTACAATAAAAACATATTCGTAGGAACAGGTGGCTCGGAAGGAATTAATAAAAGTCACTTTATCGGAGCTGCCTATGGAATGGAAAAAATGATGGGACGTTCTGACACACCGGTGCGTCGAATTTTCAACTATGCTTCTGAAAAAATAGCTTCGCACTTGCCGATAGTGTATGTCTTGACTGTCGTCGGATTGAACAAAGAAGGCAGATTGCAAACATACGGCTTGTATATTGGCGATGACCATGAAGTGTTTAATATCGCTGCAAAATTATCGTTGGAAGTTAATTTTGAAATGGTGGATAAGCCGTTGAACAAAGTCCTCGTTTGGCTCGATCCTACAGAATTTAAGAGTACATGGTTGGGAAATAAATCGGTTTATCGCACCCGAATGGCTATTGCAGATGGTGGAGAATTGATCGTACTTGCCCCTGCTCTGAAAGAATTTGGAGAAGACAAGGAAATTGACCGACTGATTCGGAAATACGGCTACTTCGGAACGCCTGCCACATTAAAAGCAACCAAAGAAAACAAAGAACTACAAGATAATCTGGGTGCGGCGGCGCATTTGATTCATGGTTCATCAGAAGGTCGTTTTTCTATCACTTATTGTCCCGGAAAAGGGAAAGAAAATCTGACAAAAGAAGAGATAGAAAGTGTTGGATTCAAATGGGCCGATATAGATGAAGTGATGCAAAAATATAATTTTGATTCGCTGCATGAAGGATTCAATACGCTCCCCGATGGTGAAGAAATATTTTATGTATCAAACCCTGCATTAGGACTGTGGGCTCACAGAGATAGATTTGAGTTTTGAAAAAGCCGCGTACCTGAAAGGCGTGTCGTGCCGACAATATAAAATATCAACAATTATCTAAATTTGAGAGCTGAGAGCAATAATAATCTAATACATGAGGTAATCTTGACTTTTTATCACAATTGCAAATTGAAAATTCCGATTTATCGGAGCTGACGCTTGTAGCGGTATTTTGCATTTTTAACTCACAACGGTCAATGTCGTTGAAAGCGTCAGTGCCTTATTAACTAACAGAATTTTATAAGTCAAGACGACTTCCATATAAACCTCCATTAGATACAAAAAAAATATATCAAACCGGAAAACAGAGAAATATGAACAGAATTGATAGAATTTGGGAAGATTTTATACCGGATCATTTGAAAAATTAGTCTAATTTTGTGTCAAATTTTTAAAGAATAATAATTTTTTATTTGCAACAACAAATTGTTTCACGCTCCAAAATCTTACATTGAGGATTTGAGGAGCTTTTAATTAAAGAAGAATGAGCAAGAAAATCGTGACTTTTGGTGAAGTTATGCTTCGTTTGGCAACGCCCGGATATCAACGTTTTATCCAATCAACAAACTTGACAGCTACATTTGGTGGTGGAGAAGCCAATGTGGCTGTTTCTTTGGCTAACTATGGCTTAAATGCCGAATACGTTACCCGTTTGCCGAAAAATGATGTGGCAGAATGGTGTATTTCAGAATTGAGAAAGTACAATGTCGGCACAAAAAACATTATCAGAGGAGGAGAACGAGTTGGGATTTATTTTCTTGAAACCGGAGCCGTTGCTCGACCTTCAAAAGTTGTTTATGACCGTGCAAACTCATCCATTGCCGACATTCAACCCGGTATGATTAATTGGAAAGAAGTATTGAAAGATGCGGATTGGTTTCATTGGACAGGTATCACTCCCGCATTATCGCAAGGTGCAGCGGATGCTTGTTTGGAAGCTATTAAAGTTGCTAACGAAATGGGCGTAACTGTCTCTACAGACCTCAATTACCGTAAAAACCTTTGGAAATATGGGAAAAAGGCTTCAGAAGTAATGCCTGCTTTGGTAGAAGGTTGTGATGTGATTCTCGGAAATGAGGAAGATGCGGAGAAAGTTTTCGGAATAAAACCGGAAGGTTTCGATGTTACGGCTACTAAAGGTCATGTGGATGCAGCTGAATTTGAGAGTGTTTGTACACAAATGATGAAGAAGTTCCCAAGAGCCAAGAAAGTGATAATCACCCTTCGCGGTTCTATTAATGCCAATCACAATACTTGGGGTGGTGTTCTTTATGCTGACGGAAAACTGTATCAATCAAAACGTTACGATATTACCCACATTGTGGATAGAGTAGGGGGAGGAGATTCCTTTATGGGCGGATTGATTTACGGCTTGCTCACCTATGGCGAAGACAATCAAAAAGCATTAGATTTCGCTGTTGCGGCATCATGTCTGAAACATACTGTTTACGGTGATTTCAATCTTGTTACTGTTCCGGAAGTCGAAGCGTTGATGGGTGGAGATGGAAGTGGACGGGTAGTTCGCTAGAAGCGAAGCCCCCTAACCCCCTAAAGGGGGGATTTAAGCCCCTCAATCCCCTAAAGGGGAAGTAAGAGAATGTAACATTAAGTATTTTTACAAAATTGAAACCAACCCCACCAACAGCCCCCTTTAGGGGGTAAGGGGGCTAATCAATATGAAATTTAATAAACTTTCAGTTCTTACAGCCATGCAATCCACCGGATTGGTTCCGGTTTTTTACCATGAGGATGTGGAGGTGGCAAAACAAGTTGTAAAAGCTTGCTACGAAGGTGGTGTACGTGTGTTTGAATTTACCAATCGGGGTGATTTCGCACATGAGGTTTTTGGTGAATTAGTAAAATTTGCCACAAAAGAGTGTCCTGAAATGATTATGGGAATTGGCTCTATAGTAGATGCGCCAACTGCAGCCCTCTACCTTCAGTTGGGAGCAAATTTTGTAGTCGGGCCACTTTTGAATCCTGAAATTTTCAAGGTTTGTAATCGCCGCTCGGTACCGTATTCGCCGGCTTGTGCCACTACTTCTGAGATTGGCTATGCACAAGAGTTAGGCGCTGATGTAGTTAAAATTTTTCCGGCAGGAAATGTGGGCGGACCATCTTATGTGAAAAACATTAAAGCACCCATGCCTTGGACAAACGTAATGGTAACGGGTGGAGTAGAGCCAACGGAAGAAAATCTCTCAAAATGGTTTCAGGCAGGCGTTCTATGCGTGGGAATGGGTTCAAATCTTTTCCCGAAAGAGGTGCTGAAAAATAAAGAATGGAGTAAAATTACAGAGCTTTGTAAGCAAAGTATAGAGATCATCAAAAAGTACAGATAAACAAGCAGATCGAAGTAGCTTGAAAAAGTTAGATACGCGAGACGTGTCAATCTGAGTTCTGTTAAAAAATTATAGGATTATCCGTTTTTGTTCCTAAGCTTAAATAATGTTTTTTTAGATTGGGACTAACCGCTTCAAATCGGTTTGTCCCGTTATTTAGCGACGTAAAATTGTTGCGATGCAACAATTCAAAATTGCAAAAAACAGGAATGATTACGGAAAGACATAAAAAATTATTTTAGCATAAAATCAATACAAAGAATATTAACCAAAGCTCTTTAAAATTCCAATTTGGAAGCCGGAGCATTTTATTAATTAAACATGACACAAGTACAACAACACGCCTCAAAAATGAGTAATTATCGTTGGACGATGGTTGCGATGCTGTTTTTTGCAACAACTATCAACTATCTCGACCGACAAGTTTTATCATTGACTTGGGCAGATTTTATTGCTCCCGAGTTTCATTGGACAAATAACGACTACGGGACTATTACCGGATTATTTTCTATTTTTTATGCCGTATCCATGCTTTTTGCAGGAAAATTTATCGACTGGATGGATACCAAAAAAGGTTTTCTCTGGGCAATCGGAGTTTGGTCGGCAGGAGCTGTGATACATGCGCTTTGCGGTATTGCTACAGCCGGAATTGTTGCCGGTGACTGGACATTGAGTTTTTCAAGCGCGCGTGAAACCATAGCAGCCACAAGTGATATTTCCAAAATTGTAACAGTCAGCGTCTCATTGTTCATATTTTCCCGATTTGTACTGGCAGTGGGTGAAGCAGGAAACTTTCCGGCGGCGATTAAAGCTACCGCTGAATATTTTCCGAAAAAAGACCGCGCGTTTGCAACCAGTATTTTTAATTCGGGAGCACAAATCGGAGCCCTGTTAGCTCCTGTGTCTATTCCTTTCATTGCCAAAGCGTGGGGATGGGAGATGGCATTTATCGTGATCGGTGCTTTAGGATTTATTTGGATGGGATTTTGGGTGTTTATGTATGAAAAACCTGAAGTTCATAAGAAAGTAAACAAACTTGAGCTTGCCTATATACATCAGGATGATGCTGTAGAAGATGTTGAAAATAAAGCTGTTGAAAATCTTCCAAAGAAAAGCATGTCATTCGGAAGGGCGTTTCGGTACAAACAAACTTGGGCTTTCGCGGTCGGTAAATTTATGACCGATGGCGTGTGGTGGTTCTATTTATTCTGGGCTCCGGCTTATTTGAAGCAGGTATATGGACTGAGTGCTACAGAAAGCGCGCCACATATTTTTATTTTGTACCTGATAACCATGATTTCTATTGCAGGTGGTTATCTGCCGACTTTCTTTGTTGATAAAAAGAAAATGGAACCTTATGCAGGACGGATGAGAGCCATGTTGATTTTCGCTTTCTTCCCGCTTTTGGCGCTATTTGCTCAGCCGTTAGGACATATTTCCGTTTGGATTCCTGTTGTGATTATCGGTATCGCGGCGGCGGCTCACCAAGCTTGGTCGGCAAATTTATTCTCCACCATTGGAGATATGTTCCCGAAATACGCGGTAGCTACCATCACCGGAATTGGTGGTATGGCAGGTGGAGTAGGGTCATTTCTTATCAATAAAGGATCAGGTGCGTTATTTGATTTTAGTGAGAAAGTTAATATGAAACTATTTGGTTTTCAGGGAATTGAATCAGGCTATTTTATTATTTTCTGTATTTGTGCTGTTGCCTATTTGGTTGGCTGGATAATAATGAAAACGTTGGTTCCTGTTCATAAAGCAATTGAAGATTAATTGTTTCTCTTAATAAGAAAAAACAAAAAAATGGCTTTCGTGGTTAACGGAAGCCATTTTTTCCTGACTTCGACACGCATCACCCTTTAAAAATATAAACATTTAAATATCAGCATATTGGTGTTTTTATTTTGTTTATTTGGGTGACGCAGATAAAAATTTAGTTACAT
Organism: Porphyromonadaceae bacterium; assembly: GCA_012523295.1. Lineage (GTDB taxonomy): Bacteria > Bacteroidota > Bacteroidia > Bacteroidales > Paludibacteraceae > UPXZ01. Next base: position 16,344 of record JAAYIT010000184.1, read on the forward strand.
TTGCGTATGTTTATA
>JAAYIT010000409.1 GCA_012523295.1 Porphyromonadaceae bacterium
CGTCAACGATTTGTAACGCGGCCAGAATCACCCTTCTTTTGGCCCGAGGTTCTCGCGTAAACCCGCCATAATGGCAAGCAGACTTTGATGGAGGCGGATATGGGGCATCACCACGGGGATCAGCCTGTGCCGGAATCGCGCCAGATGCAGCGCTTGGCGTTGATGGTGATCGTGCCGCTGGCGCTGCTGACTCTGATGGGATTGGCTCTGCTTTGGCCCTTCAGCGGAATCCCCGACTCGGGTTACGCCCCTGCAGAACAGCAAGGCGCGCGTGTTATTTCGGTCAACTCCAAACCGTGTGCCGACGGGATCGAGCAGGAGCCCAACGGCTGCGGCACAGCCACCATCGAGCTGGATAAGGACGCGGAGATCGGCAAGTCGTTAGAGGTTGAACTCCCGAGTGGCCCGGGAGAACCGGTGATCTCGGCTGGCGATCGGGTCTGGGTGATTTCCGGCGACGCTTTGGGCGAAGAAACCCACACGATCGTTGATCATCAGCGTGCCAATTATCTGTGGATCCTGTGTCTAGCTTTCGTGCTGGCGCTGTTGGCGTTCGGACGCTGGCGCGGCATCACGGCACTCGTCGGTTTGGCTGCAACGTTCCTCATGTTGTTGTTCTTCGTGGTGCCGGCGATCCTTGCGGGCGAGTCGCCGATTTTGGTAGCGGTGGTGGGCACATCAGCCATCGCTCTCACGGTCTTGTATTTGACGCACGGCTTCAGTTTGACGACGACGATTGCAGTGCTGGGCACGCTCGGCGCCTTGGTGCTGACGGGACTGTTGGCTCTGCTCTTCGTGGGAGCCATGCACCTCAGCGGTATCACCGATGACGTTGCCCAATCGGTTTACGTCACCCACGGCGTGAATATGCAGGGACTGCTGATTGCCGCCATCATGATCGGATCGCTCGGAGTGCTCGACGACGTCACTGTGACGCAATCGGCCACGGTCGCCGAACTGGCTCACGCGAACCCAGAGTCCAGTTTCGGTGAACTCTATGGAGCAGCCAGCCGAATCGGCCGCGCCCACATCGGATCCGTGGTGAACACGATCATCTTGGCTTACGCCGGTTCGTCACTGCCCCTGCTCGTGGTGATCGTCGCCGACAACAGTTCCTTCGGTTCGATCGCGTCCACCCAGTTGATTGCTCAAGAAATTGTGCGAAGTGGAGTGGCCACCATTGGCTTGATTGCCGCCGTGCCCATCACAACTGCGCTAGCAACCTGGGCGGCCCGACGCTCACGATGAGCTGATGCGTGCTTGATAGTCCGCGCGGCCCACCTCATCCACGTCGTCGAGAAGTGCCGTGTCGGCGCCCATCAAACGCCGGATGACGGTCACGAGTGCAGGAGGCATGAAGCGCTCGGATCCCACCAAGTAGCCCACGGACTTCGGCACGAATACCTTGCCGCGGGGCTTTTCGAGAGCGCCGACGATGGCCTCGGCTACCTGCTCCGGTTCGACTTGCTTCAGCAGTTTGAGGCCACTCGTGCCAGCAGTTAGCTCGGTGTTGACGAAGGCTGGCAACACCATGGTGAACTCGATATTCGTGTGCGCGTACTCCAGTTGAGCGGTGCTGGTGAACCCCACGACGGCGTGCTTCGTCGCCGAATAGGTGGCAGCGCCAGCCGCAGGCTGCACGCCAACGATCGATGAAAGGTTCACGATGTGACCGGAGTTGCGCTCACGCATGGTTTCCAGCGCCCGCTTCGTACCGGTGATCGCGCCGAAAACATTGATCTCAAACATGCGGCGAGCCAGTTCTTCAGACTCATCATGGATGTGGCCAATCGGCATGATGCCGGCGTTATTGATGAGAACGTCGAGTGGGCCGAGCTTCGCCTCGAC
>JAAYIT010000185.1 GCA_012523295.1 Porphyromonadaceae bacterium
CCCCAAGTGTTTCGGTTTTTGAAACCTATTTACAGGCTCAAACAAGGACGATTCTTAACGCCGTTCTCTCTGATTTTTTGGCTCGCCGGACGAGGTCACTCGTTAGCAAGCCTTTTGAGACTATCAGATTAAGCTTGCGAAAGTTTAGTTACTTATCTCCTGTTGTCGGCAATGTCAGACTTTCGGCTTCCGCAATCTCCACTTTCTCGAATCTTAATTCTTTTAGCAGAGAAGTGATAAACTTGTGAGCCTGATCGGAAGATTCAGTCAGGATGCCTTTACTCAGGGCATCTTGCGTGATTTTATTTTTTTCTCCCACTATTGCTTTTTGATAATCAGCTATTTTTGTCGGGTTAAAAACATTCATCGTTTCATCAAAAACCTGAATCGACTTTTCATCGATTACGATTTCCTGGATTGTTGGTTTTGGCAAAGTTACTTTCACACTTTTTCCCGAAACTGTCACATGGGCATTGCTCATGTCAATTCCAGCTTTTACGTAGCCGTTGTAGCGAATTAAGAAAGACTTTTCGGTGAGCGGTACCTGCATATTCATAAATTTCATTGCATCTTTATAGCTGATTACACCGCTGTAATTGTACTTTACAAGAGAAAGATCTTTTACATACGAGATTTTTTCCATGATAGCCGAACTGTCATATTTGGTTTGTGTGTTCGACTTTCTCAAAAGAAAAAAAGCCAAAATCGCTACGACCAAAAGTAGAAACAGTACCGGTAAATTAATGTATTTTTTCATACGGTTAAATTCGATTTTTAAATTAAGGACGTATGGAACACGCCATTAACCATTTTCTTGGGTTTAAGACTTATCTTAAATGGCTGTTTCATACGGTTACATTTTATTTTTTACATTCAGGGCGTATGGAACGCACCATTAAACATTTTCTTAGGTTTATAACTTAGCTTAAATGGCTTTTTGATAAGCTCCCTTTCACCTCAAAGCCGGAAATTGGGTCGTTTTTTAGTTTGTATGAAAATAAGCAAAAACAATGAAATTGAAAAATGGCCAAATAATCCGTATGATAAATTATTTTGGGCTGACCATATAAAATGCAAATATCATCATCGCTGCCGCTCCCAAAATACAAGCTAATATTATTGCAATTAATTTAATAAATTTCTTAGTTTCCATATTCTTTTAATGTGCTTTTCTGCTGTCAGGCGAAAAGTCATGATGAGTTTTAATAAAACAGTAAACAAGCGGGTGCTCCGATGTCAATTTTATCGGTTTTCAGTTTCAATTTTCCGCTTCGTTTGTTTCGCTTATAAATCGTAATGTTGTTAGTTCGTTGATTTCCTATAAAGATAAATTTTCCATCGGGCGAAATCGTGAAATTTCTGGGATGATTACCCAAAGTCGGATATTGTTCAATTAATTTTACAGTACCATTACTGAGTACCTGAAAGCAAGTGATGTTATTCACATCAGCTCTGTTGGTAGCATATAAAAACTTCCCATCCGGCGAAAGGTGAATATCCGCGGCGCTGCTTTTTTGAGATTTGTCAGTGACCAATGTGGTTTCTTGCAGTATAGCTAATTTCCCATCTTGAGTTACGGAAAATACGGTCAAACTTCCGTCAAGCTCCTGCACAAGATAGAGGAATCTGCCATCTTTACTGAAAGTAGCGTGTCTCGGGCCACTCCCTTTTTTCACTATTACCTCATCTGTATATTGCAGAATTTCGGTTTCTGAATTCGGATTATATTGATACGAGAAGACTCTGTCCGTACCAAGATTAGTAGCCACCAGAAATTTTCCGTTTGGTGAAAAAATAATCTGATGTGCATTGCTCGGACCTTCAAGTCCTCTCCCGAATTGTTTTCTCGGGTGCTTGATAACCTGCAGTGTGTCAGTGACTTCTCCGTTGGGTTTTCTCCCAAGTACAGTCAGGCTTCCGGAGGAATAATTGGCCGTGAAAACGTGTCTTTCTGATGAAGTGATGTAGCAGGGACCACGCTGTACGCTGGATTTATTCAAAAAAGTAAGTGCCGGTTTTGTTTTGTCAAACTGGTACGCGCATACAAAACTCTGACCCGACTCATTGACAGCATACAGGTATTTTTCATCCGGAGAAATTGACAAATAGCTCGGATTGTCACTTTCGATCAACAATGCTTTCGAAATTAAATTCGCATTCCCATCAAATTCAAGGGCGTAAATCCCTTCACTCGGTGTATTTCGAGTGTAAGTTCCAACTAACATTTTGTAGCTTGTACAATGCAAAAGCGTGAGAGAACCGCAAAGAACCATTAAAAGAATTGTTGTGTTTCGGAGCATTTCTTTTCAAATTTAAAAATTAGAGTTATAGTATCAAAATTCCTGTAATAAGGCAGACTCGGAAAGCACAGAAAACTAATGTACTTCAAACTCTTCGCCCGGAGCCGGAATTTCTACATTCTTAAATCCATCATCAGAGAGTACACCGGCATAAAACTGCTGAACTTCGTACTCGCCGTGCACTAAGAATGTCTGTTTTACGCGTGATTTATCTTGGCAATTGAGAAAATCTTTCATCTCATTGTAATCACCATGACCGGAAAATGCTTCAATACGTTCAATTTTCGCGTTGATTTGGTGCATATTCCCAAAGATTGAAATTTCTTTCCGTCCGGGTTCTTGAATCCGCGCACCCAACGAAGTCGGAGAGCAATAGCCAACAATAAGAATCGTGTTTTTTGAATCCTCTATGTTATTTGAAATGTGGTGCTTAATCCGACCGGCCTCAGCCATGCCCGAAGCGGAAATAATAATTGCCGGATGCTGATCATCGTTCAGTTTTTTAGAGTCATCCGCTTTTTTGATGTAGTGCAGTCGGTTGAATCCGAACGGATCCGCATCATTTTCGTTGTGCATTTCACGATTTACATCATCATTCAGGCAGTCGAGATGCATTCTGAAAATATCGGTTGCGTTCACCGCTAACGGACTGTCCACATATACATCGATATTGGGCAAAGTCCCATCATTGAAGAATGTATTCAGCAGATATACAAGTTCCTGTGTCCTTCCGATAGCGAAAGATGGGATAATCAATTTCCCTTTTCGAACTACACATGTATCATGAATGATATCGAAAAACTCCTTTTCCACATCATTCATTGGCTCATGAATCCGATTTCCGTAAGTTGATTCGGTAATCAGAAAATCGCACTGGGGAAATGGCGCCGGAGGTCTGAGAATTCGGTTGTAAGGACGCCCGATGTCACCCGTGTACGCGAGTCTGATTATTTTGCCATCCTCATTTATTTCAAGATTCACAACTCCTCCGCCAAGCATGTGTCCTGTGTTTGTGAATTTTACGTTTATCTTGTCATCTATGTTAAATCGCCTGTTCAAGTCAATACCAATGAACAGACTCAAACTTTTCTCAGCATCTTCAACACCATAAATCGGCTCAATGAACGGGAGCTTTTTTCTCGCCTGCTTTTTATTAAACCATTTGGCATCCAACTCTTGAATATGCCCGCTGTCGGGTAACATAATAGAGCAAAGATTTCGGGTGGCATTGGTACAAATCACAGATCCGCGGAAACCAAGTTTATATAAATAAGGAATTAATCCGGAATGGTCAATATGTGCATGCGAAAGTATAATATGGTCTAATTCAGAGGGTTCTACACCAATATTTCTGTTCATTCCATCAGTTTCAAGCCCTTTTCCCTGAAACATTCCACAGTCGATTAAGATTTTTTTGCCCTCGTTTGTAGTTAGAAGTACTTTACTTCCGGTAACTTCACGGGCAGCGCCTAAAAATTTTATTTTCATACGATTATAGTTTGTTTTTTAAATTAAGGACGTATGGAACACGCCATTAATCATATCCTTAGGTTTAAGATTTATCTTAAATGGCTGTTTCATACGGTTAAATATTATTCTTCACATTAAGGTCTTATTGAACACGTCATTCAACTTCATCCGGTTTGGGTAAAATTGCCTCTAATGGCTGTTTCATGCTGTAAGCTATTTATCGAATCACAAATTTAGGGCTTTTTTGTTTAAGATTGAATTAAAAAGGAGAAAGAATGATTTTTATTTTGAATATCAATGGATTTCAGACCAGAATTATAAGCAGTGTCCACGATAATAAGAAAAGCAGTATTTTTTTGTAGCACAGAATTTGTTTATAATCACAAAACAATTAGAAATCATGAAAATTAAAACCATTCCAACATTACTTTTGGCTTTTTTCATTGCGGTTTCATGCGGAACTTCTAAAAAATCTACAGCCGAAAAAGCGCCTTATACGGTTACAATGAACAAGATTATTGATTCCTATCCCGAAATAACCGGATTTGAGAAACGGGCTATTTTCCTATCCAAACTGAAAGCAAGCGAAGAAAGCAACATGAAAATTGAGATTATTCCGGGGCGCGACCTGCTCGTGGACTGCAATATGTATGGAATAGATGGAGAAATGACGGAGCGAATTTTAGAGAAAAACGGAAATCCGTTCTACTTTTTCAATTCACGCGGAGAAGTCTTTTCCACTAAAATGGCTTGTCCGGATGATACGAAGGAGGTGAGATTTGTTTCAGGCGAGTCAATTATGGCTGACTATCGGAGTGATATGCCTCTTGTGGTTTATACTTCGCAGTTTTTTGAGGTGAAGTACAGTCTTTGGAAAGGAAGTGAAAAAATGTCTGTCCGCGACAATAACAACGGAACATTGGCAACTTCCGAAGCGATGGAAAGCGTGAAGAATTTTCCGCTAAAAGACGGTTTTGAAAGGCACATTGTGTTTCTGCCGCCACTCGATAATGAAGAAGAGATCAATAGGAAAGTAGAGCTTATTCCCGGAAAAAATATGAAAGTCGAATGCAGTAATTATCGGTTGGATGGAAAGTTGGAAACCGAGCAAGTTACCGGTTTTGGGTACGATTTTTGGGTTTTCAATACGGACGAATCGTTAGTTTTGAAGGATGAAAAATGTAAAAAAGTTCGTCGGCAGGAACGCTCTATTGAGGGTGAAAGACAGATGATTTCTTATAATTCTCGATTGCCAATTGTGATTTATGCACCGAAAGGAATAGAGTTTCATTACAAAATCTGGGAAACAAACGGAAAATTATATTAATTGGGGTTGATTCTCGCTTCCGTTCCTGATTCTTTTTAACTAAAATGTTTTGAACAAAATTTTATTTGTATTCGTTCTAAATAAAAACAGGAATCATATGGAACGGATATACAAGTATATAAAGAAAATTTTATTCATTCCGATTGGCATATTTTCTGCCGCTCGCATAAAAGCATACAATCCTACAGAAAATAACCCTGAAACTATCATTCAGCACAACGATGCGCTTTATACGCAGTTTTGGTTTTGGATGATCGTAGGTGTGGTATTTCTATTTGTGATTGTTTTGATGCTTAGAGGAGAAGGGAATAAACAACAGTAAACGATTGGCTTAATTTCAACCTCGCTTTTCTGATACAAAAAAATCTGTAGAGAATATTAGCGTATTATTCGGTCAAACCGGATTTGTTCCGTAAGCGACTTGACTAAAGATGTTCATTATGAATATCTTTTTTTGTTTTTATTAAAAAATATCTGTTTCCAAATCAGGTGTTTATATCAAAAAATAGAGTAAAAAAATCATTTTTTATAGAATGAAGGTAAAGGTTTATGTCTATTTTTGTTTCTCAAAGAAATATCGCGAAACCTTTATAATCAACCGCTCATTTTTTAGCAAATATTAAAAACATTATTTTGAAAAACACGATTCTCAAATTTTCATTACTCCTTTTCTTATTTACCTTATTAACCAACTGTCAAAGCGTCTCTGCAGGCCCGGCTTACGATTTTACGAAACTAAAACGTGAGAAGCTGAACAGAGGCCTTGTAGCTATTCGAGAGAGTGATACTACGGTGAATATCAGTTGGAGATACTTCTCTTCCGATCCAATCCATACAAGTTTTGATATTTATCGTAATGGGATGAAACTCAATTCGGTTCCCTTAACAAAATCGACCTATTTCAAGGATAAAAACACCATTTTTGAAGACGCGACATACGAAATACGGGTAAATTCTCCTCTTTCGCAAGAAAAGCAAGAACGTTTTTCCTATACATTAAAATATCATGATATCGGCTTTATAAATATCCCTTTAGTACCGCCCATCACTGACGATATCGGTTTCAGAGGACGGCCTGTAATTTATATTCCCGGAGATGCGAGTATAGGCGATGTAGATGGTGACGGTGAATATGAGGTTATTTTGAAATGGGATCCTTCGAACGCGCGTGACAATGCGCATGACGGGTTTACAAGCAATGTTTATTTTGATTGTTATAAGCTTTCGGGTGAAAGGCTTTGGCGAATAAACATGGGAAAAAATATACGTGCCGGAGCCCATTATACGCAGTTTATGGTGTTTGATCTGGATGGTGACAACCGGGCTGAAGTGGTCATGAAAACCGGCGATGGTACGATTGACGGACTCGGAAATGTGATAGGCGATAAAGATGCGGACCATCGAAATGAAGTCGGGAGAATACTTTCCGGACCGGAGTATCTGACTGTCTTTGATGGACTGACGGGTGAAGCGATTCATACGATTGATTATATTCCCGAGCGTGGCGATGTGCGTGATTGGGGAGATAATCGTGCCAATCGTTCTGATCGCTATTTAGCTTGTATCGCTTATCTTGACGGCGTAAATCCAAGTGTGGTCATGTGCCGCGGATACTATACGCGTACGGTTTTGGCGGCATTTGACTTTAAGGATAAAAAATTAGTCAACCGATGGGTTTTTGATTCGGATGAGCCGGGCAACCGTGCATATGCAGGTCAAGGAAATCACAATCTGCGTGTGGGTGATGTAGATGGCGATGGATGTGATGAGATTATTTACGGATCTTGCACGATCAACAACGACGGGAAAGGTCTTTATTCCACCCGGATGGGACACGGAGATGCTATACACCTGACGGCATTTGACCCGACGAGCCGAAAATTGCAGGTGTGGGACTGCCACGAAAATAAAAGAGATGGTTCTACGCTCCGAGATGCCGAGACAGGCGAAGTGCTTTTCCAAATAAAAAGTAACATTGATGTGGGGCGGTGTATGGCGGCTGATATCGATCCGAATTCGAGGGGAGTAGAGTTTTGGTCTATTGCCTCAAACGGTATTTACAATATAAAAGGAGAACAGGTAAGTCCCTCTACCCGAGGTGTTTCTATCAACATGGCAACCTGGTGGGATGGCGATCTGTCGAGAGAATTGCTTGATGGTGTACGCGTTTCGAAATACAATCCCGAAATCGGCCGTGCTGAAACAATTTTTAATTGTGAAGATTGTGCTCGTATCAACGGTTCGAAGTCCAATCCGAATCTTTCCGCCGATATTTTTGGCGATTGGCGGGAGGAATTGATAGTAAGAACACAGGATAATAAGAACTTGCGGATTTACATGACGCCGCATGAAACCGATTACCGATTCCATACATTTCTTGAAGATCCGATTTACAGAATCAGCATTGCGACCCAAAATGTAGCTTACAACCAACCTACGCAACCCGGCTTTTACTTTGGAAGCGATCTTGGGAAGATATTTGATAATAAAGAATTGGTAATAAATGGTGATCAAGTCTTGCTTGATGCTACAGAAATTTACGATTCATACGTATGGTCTGTTGGTGGAAGCGGACAAACCAAGCTGCTAACCCTCAAAGAATGCCCTGCCGGACAGCGTACCCGAATCAGCGTAAAAGTAACTTACAGGGGTTTTGAATTTGAAGATTTTGTGTATGTGACGTTAGAAGGAAAGAAATGATAAATAAATTAAAATTAAGCCTTTTTATATTCCTAATTGTATTCTCAAATCTTAATTTCATAAAGGCAGTTAATATAAACGAAATTTCCATTCCAAAGAATACCGAAAATTCAAGTCAGTTTCTTTTTACCTTAGGCACTTCGCTTAGTCCTTCCGGTGATTTAATTCAGATCAACTCCAACAATCTGCTTTTTAACGGTACTCCCCAAATTCCCGTAATGGGCGAAATCCATTTCTCCCGATTCAAAGATTCGGAATGGAAAACAGAACTGCTGAAAATGCGCGCGGGTGGAATTACTATTGTCGCGACCTATGTTTTTTGGATTCATCATGAAGAGACTGAGGGAGATTTTGATTGGACGGGACAGCGAAATCTGCGTAAATTTATTCAGACTTGCAAAGAGCTGGATTTTCCGCTTATTCTCAGGATCGGACCTTGGTGCCATGGTGAGGTGAGAAATGGAGGATTTCCTGAATGGCTTGTGAAAAGTGGAATACGGACACGCGAAGACAATCCCGGTTATCTCGAAAAAGTTCGGAATTGGTATGAGCAAATTGCCAAGCAAGCCAACGGAATGATGTGGAAAGATGGTGGTCCCGTAATTGGTATTCAGTTAGACAATGAATATCGGGGCAGAGGGACACACCTGATGACGCTGAAAAAAATGGCAGTCGATCTCGGTTTTGATGTGCCGATTTATACCCGCACCGGCTGGCCGAAATTGGCGACTCCCGTTCCGTATGGTGAAATTATACCGCTATACGGAGATTATCCGGATGGTTTTTGGGATAGAAGCTTGGATGAAATGCCCGGTGATTATAGTAAGACTTTTCTGTTTCGTTCGTTTAGAAACTCTACCGTTATAGCAACCGAACAGCTTCCGCCTCAGTCCGATACAGATAATCCGAATGACTTGGGTTATCCGTTTTTCACGTGTGAATTGGGTGGAGGAATGATGCCGAGTTACCACCGCCGGATAAATATTCACCCGATGGATATTTATGCCATGACGTTGGTCAAAATCGGCTCAGGAAGTAATCTGCCCGGCTATTATATGTATCATGGCGGAAATAATCCGGACGGGAAACTGACTACGCTCAATGAACATCAAGCCACACTTGCAACGAATCACAACGATTTGCCGGTGGAAACGTACGATTTTCAAGCGCCGCTCGGCGAATTCGGGCAAGTAAATCCGCACTATCATCTTTTGAGAAAATTGCACTTGTTTTTACATGATTTTGGGAGCGAATTAGCGCTGATGCGACCTAATTTTCCGGAAAACGCAGATACCGATCCAAAACATGATGAGTTACTACGCTGGGCGGTTCGCAGCGATGGAAAAAGCGGTTATGTCTTTGTAAATAACTACCAGCGGTTAAAGGAATTAACTCCAAAACAAGCTGTTCAATTTGCTATTCAACTGCCGAATGAAAAGCTGAAAATTCCAAATTCTGCCATTACTATTCCGAGCAATTCTGTCTTTTTTATCCCGTTTAATCTGAATTTGGGAGGCGTAAATTTAGCTTATGCCACTTCACAGCCCATTACAAAAATTGAAAACGGAAATCATCTGACCGTATTCTTTGAAAAACTGAAAGGAATTGATGCGGAATTTGTCTTTGACGCCGGGAATCTGAAAATAGAAAAAGCAAATGGGAAATGGGATAAAAACGGCGATAAAATCATTTTTACAAAACTAAAAACCGGTACAAATTCTGCCATTCGAGTGCGAACTTCGGCAGGTAAAATAATCGACATTATTCTTTTGGATGAAATCCACTCCAATCAACTTTGGAAAGGTCAACTCCATGGAGAAGAACGGGTTTTCCTGACAAAATCCAATCTGATTTACCACCAAAATCAGTTGGTGTTATTGGGTGCTGAAAATGAAAAAGCGGTTTCTGTTTTTCCTGCTCCTGTTAGTCTAACCTCTTTAGATAAGAAAATAAAATCTAAGAATAACGGAATTTTCAAGCGCTATAAAATCAAACTCCGGAAATCAACGCCCGTGCAGGTTGAAGTTTCTAAAATCAAGGACTATGATTTACCGGTTCGGACCGTAGCGTTAGGAAGCCGAAATGTCGCAGAAATGCCGTTTGATGCAGATTTCGAAAAAGCCGCGCAGTGGAAAATCACTGTGCCCGAAAGCAGTAAAGATAGAGATATTACGTTGAGAATTAGGTACAAAGGCGATGTAGCGAGAATCTATTCAGGAACAAAACTGCTTACAGATAATTTCTATAATGGAAAGCAATTTGATGTTAATTTGAAATTTTTCGCAGATGAAATGCAAGGAAATGAATTGATTCTAAAAATATTGCCGGTTGATACGAAATCTCCGATTTATTTTCAAAAAGAAGCGGGATTGGTAGTCGGAAATTCAGATGTAATTTTATCAGAACCTGAAATTAAAGTTGTTGAGAATAAAACTGTTGTACTGCAGTGATGTAAAATCATTTCAATTAGGTCGATTATCATCTTTTCAATTGTTTGATACTGCCACATTTCATATATTTGAAGATTATTTTTTAATTTAAAAACTCAATGTGCATAAATATGAAACAAACCACATTTTTTTTAGTATTATTTTTTAGTCTGATAATTTTCGCCAATGATATAGCTGCGAAAAACTATGAATTAGTTTGGAGTGATGAGTTCAACTACACCGGAGCACCGAATCCGGAATTTTGGAATTTTGAAAATGGATTTGTCCGTAACAACGAGCTGCAATGGTATCAAAAAGAAAACGCGTATTGCAAAAATGGTGTTCTCATCATTGAAGCAAGAAGAGAAAAGAGAGCTAATCCGCTCTATGATGCCAATCGGCCGAATAACTGGCGGAGAAACCGGGAATTCATCGAATACACATCGTCTTCGATTAATACTAAGGATTTGAAAGAGTTCAAATACGGACGTTTCGAAATACGCGCTAAAATTCCGCTTGAAAGTGGAGCCTGGCCTGCCATTTGGACGTTGGGGCGGACAATGGAATGGCCCTCAAATGGTGAAATCGATATTATGGAGTACTACCGAATTGATGGAGTACCTCATATATTAGCTAACGCGGCTTGGGGAACGGAAAGGAGATACAACGCGAAATGGAATTCGAAAGCTGTACCGTTTGCCAATTTCTTGAAAAAAGATAAAAACTGGGGTGAAAAATTTCACACCTGGAGAATGGACTGGGATGAAAATGCCATTAAAATTTACTTAGACAATGAATTGATTAATGACATTCCGCTTTCGGCGACGATCAACGGAAGCATCGGAGATTATCAGAATCCGTTCAAACAGCCGCATTATCTACTTCTCAATCTGGCTATCGGAGGGCAGCACGGTGGTGAGCCTGATGTGAAAGCATTCCCGATGAAATACGAGATTGACTATGTGCGTGTTTATCAAACTCCCGAACAGCAAAAAGGACAAAATGCTCCGAAAGAAATTGTCACACACACTTCTATCCAACCCGGAAAGCTGTGGACTGATAACGAAGGAAACCATATCAATGCACACGGCGGAGGATTATTATATGATAACGGAAAATATTACTGGTTTGGCGAGCATAAAGGCGAACGATCCAATGCCGCGCATGTGGGTGTGATGTGCTATTCTTCCAAAGATTTGATGAATTGGACAAACGAAGGAGTCGCGTTGGCGGTTTCGGAAGATGAAAAAAGCGATATAGTAAATGGAAGTGTAATCGAACGCCCGAAGGTGATTTATAATCCCAAGACAGGTAAATATGTGATGTGGTTTCACTTAGAATTGAAGGGGCGCGGGTATGAGGCCGCGAGAGCAGGACTTGCCGTGAGCGATAACGTTACAGGCCCTTATACTTACATAGAATCCAAGCGAATCAATCCCGGAATTTTTCCGTTTGATATGCCTGAGAACGTGCGAAAAATGACTTTCAAGCGGGAAGATACCGAAAAATGGTGGACTCCAACCTGGAGAAGAGCAGTGGAAAACGGCTATTTGATACAAAGAGACCTGCAAACCGGTCAAATGTCAAGAGACATGACACTCTATGTGGATGACGACGGAAAAGCCTATCACATATATTCTTCTGAAGAAAATCTGACGCTTCACATTGCCGAGCTTTCAGATGATTTTCTTTCACATACCGGTAAATACGTCCGGGTTGCTCCCGCGGGGCACAATGAAGCGCCTGCTATTTTCAAAAGAAACGGAGTTTACTGGATGATTACATCAGGTTGTACCGGTTGGGATCCCAATGAAGCCAGAATGTTTTCATCAAACTCAATCTGGGGACCGTGGAAACAGCATAAAAATCCGGCTCGGGGAGAAAAATCAGAAATTACCTTTGGCGGGCAAAGTACGTATATTCAAAAAGTTCACGGTAAGGAGGACGCGTATCTGTTTATGGCAGATATGTGGCGTCCGCGCAGACCGATTGATGGCCGCTACATTTGGTTGCCTATTACATTTGAGAATGAGATTCCGATGATAGAGTGGAGGGAAGAATGGAGTCCGGAGACGTTTTGGAAATGAGTGGAAAGCTTGAGTGTGTTTTTTTAATAAATCGACATTCGCCAATTACTCGAAAAAGCTTGCTATCGAGTGACCTCGTTCGGTGAGCCAAAAAGTCAGAGAGAACGGCTTCAAGACGTTTGAAGCATTTTTACACAAAACGGGTCAAACCGTTTGGAGCGGTTAGACCCGATATCAGATTTGAAATTCTGGATTTTAAGATACTTCACGGATAGACATAAAAAAATTAACCCAAAAATGAATTTTCGATTTCTTTTATTCGTATTTTTATTTTCTTCATTTTTTGTTCATATGAAGAGTGACAACCATTTGATAGTGAATGGAATACCCTGGTTTGACGACAAAGGCAATATCGTTAACGCGCATGGAGCTTGCATTGTGGAAGAAGATGGAAGATACTATCTTTTTGGAGAATGGAAATCGGATGAGTCCAACGCGTTTCCGGGTTTCAGCTGTTATTCTTCGGATGATTTGGTGAATTGGAAATTTGAAAACGTGGTACTTCGCGTTCAACAAGACGGGATTCTCGGCCCGAATCGGGTGGGAGAGCGGGTTAAAGTTATGAAATGCCCTTCCACCGGCGAATTTGTGATGTATATGCATGCAGACGATATGGGTTATAAAGACCCTCATGTTGGGTATGCAACCTCCAAAACCATAGCGGGCGATTATGAGTTTCACGGTCCGTTGCTTCATGAAGGAAAACCGATACGGCGCTGGGATATGGGAACTTATCAAGACTCGGATGGGACAGGTTATCTGCTTATTCATCACGGAATTATCTACAGGTTGAGCGAAGATTACCGATCGGCCGAAGCGAAAGTGCTTGATGGACTGCCCCGATCTGGCGAATCACCGGCTATGTTCAGAAAAAACGGAATGTACTACATGCTTTATTCCAATCTGACCAGCTGGGAGAAAAACGATAATTACTATTTCACTGCACCAAGCATTGAAGGACCTTGGACTCGACAGGGATTTTTTACTCCTGAAGGTTCACTGACCTATTATTCACAAACCACTTTTGTGCTGCCGCTTATCCGAAACAACGACACGATCCCAATGTTTATGGGTGACAGGTGGTCGTTTCCGCATCAGGCTTCTGCTGCTACCTACGTTTGGCTTCCTATGCAGGTTGAGGGTGAAAAACTGATGATTCCGGAATATTAGAACGCATGGAATCCGGCAACAATACAAGAAGAAAATCCGCTGCAAGGCTGGAAAAATATCAGCTTTAGCAAGTTAAAATTTACCAAAAAACAGACCTGGTCTATTTCAAAAGATGGAATTTCTTGCAGAGAAAAAGGCGCTTTATTTCAACTGCGTTTCAAAGGCAAAAAGATAGCGCTAATGGGCGAAACGAACGATCAAAGCGGATACGCGAGAATTACCATTAAAAATAATAAAGGAGATGTGGTAACATCTTCATTGGTCGATTTTTACAGTAAATTTCCCAATAAAGGAATTCGCTATATAAGTCCCGACCTGCCAAAGGGACAGTATTTGATACAGGTTGAAGCTACAGGAATTATACCTGTTTGGACAGACAAATCAAAAAAGCGGTTCGGAAGTTTTGACTCGTACATAAATATCGAAAAAATAGTTGTAAAATAGAGTTTATACGACTTTCAATAACATAGGATTACAAATAAAAAAAAATAATATTATCATGAGAAAATTTAAATTTTTGTCACTCTCGCTGACTTTGTTGTTATTGTCCTCTAATTTGTTTGCTGCCGATTTATTCCCGGATGGAACTCCAATTTCCGATTGGTTTCGGGATACGAAAATAGTTGATTATAAAACATTGGGTGAACAGTATGTAATTACGGATCATGGTGTGAAGAATGACAGTAATATCTTGCAAACCAAGCAGATACAGGCTGTGATTGACAGGGCGGCTGAATCCGGAGGCGGAGTGATTATCATCCCGAAAGGTACTTTTTTATCCAGTTCGCTCTTTTTCAAACCCAAAACCCACTTGTATTTAGAGGCAGGCGCGGTGCTGAAAGGCAGTGACGATATCAGTGATTTTCCGATAATGGAAACAAGGATAGAAGGGGAAACTTGCCCCTATTTTCCGGCGTTAATTAATGCAGACAAAGTGGATGGATTTACGATCTCCGGGAATGGTACTGTTAACGGAAACGGACTGCGATACTGGAAGGCGTTTTGGCTTCGTAGGGCGTGGAATCCAAAATGTACAAATAAAGACGAAATGCGCCCCCGCTTACTTTTTGTCTCAAACAGCAATGATGTTCAAATTTCAGGAATAACATTCAAAGATTCGCCATTCTGGCAGACACATTTTTATAAATGTAACAATTTGAAATTGTTAGGTTTGACCATAATATCTCCAAAAGAACCTGTGAAATCTCCGAGTACGGATGCCATCGATTTGGATGTATGTACAAATGTGCTTGTGAAAAACTGCTTCATGCAGGTAAACGACGATGCGATAGCGCTCAAAGGCGGCAAAGGTCCTGTCTCTGACAAAGATCCGAATAACGGAGGAAATTACAATATCCTCATAGAGGACAATACATATGGATTTTGTCACAGCGCTCTGACATGCGGCAGTGAATCGATCCACAACAGAAATATTCTTTTCAGAAGATCGGAACTCAATGGAGCCCAGATTGTTCTTCACCTGAAAATGCGTCCCGATACACCTCAAAACTACGAATATATCACGGTTGAGGATATATCCGGAACTGCGGGTAAATTCATTTCCATTCGTCCGTGGACTCAGTTTTTTGATCTGAAGGGTGAAAAAACACCTCCTCCTTCCCGTTCGAGCAACATTGTGATGCGCAATATTGAAGTGGAATGTACTACGTTCTTTGACGTAACAAACTCCGATAAATACAAACTTTCTAATTTTACGTTTGAAAATCTGAAAATCAAAACGCAGAACAGACCAAAAATCGAGAAAGAGTATTTTGATGGTGTGGTTGTGAAAAATGTAGTGGTAAATGGGGTGAGTTTGTAAGTCAGAAATCAGAAATTAGAAGTCAGAAATTAGAATTTAGAATTTAGAATTTAGAAATATAAAGCGGCATATCAATGCTATGAAATCAGTTCGAGTAGTATTTTTATTTTTCCTGCTATTGCATTTTTTCCCTTCAAATGTGGCGGCTAAGAAAAAACCGCCAATCATGGGTTGGAGCAGTTGGAATCATTTTCATATCGACATTGATGAAGAAATGATTCGAGGTCAGGCCGATGCCCTTGTTAGTTCAGGAATGTATGCGGCAGGCTACAGGTTCATCAATATCGACGATGGTTATTTCGGCGGACGAGATGCTGATGGAAACTTATTTGAAGATAAAAATAAATTTCCTTCGGGCATGCGCGCGCTGACCGACTACATTCACAAAAAAAAGCTGAAAGCCGGAATCTATTCCGATACAGGAAAAAACACTTGCGGCTCAAAGTATGATAATGACCCAAACGGAATTGGTGTTGGGATGTACGGTTATGTAGAGCGGGACTGCAATCTTTTTTTCAATACGTGGAAATTTGATTTTTTGAAAGTAGATTGGTGTGGCGGCGACTGGTTAGGGTTAGATGAAGAGACCGAATACACTAAAATCATCCAAACCGTGAAATCCATCAACCCCAAGATCGTTTTCAACATATGCAGATGGAAATTCCCGGGAGAGTGGGCAATTCGTCTTGCTGATTCCTGGCGGATCTCAAGTGATATACGTGAAAATTTCTCGTCTATCTTACGAATAATTGATCTCAACGCGGATCTGTACAAATATGCTTCCGCCGGACATTACAATGATATGGATATGTTGCAGGTAGGGCGTGGAATGACATATGACGAGGATAAAACACACTTTTCAATGTGGTGCATGATGAATTCTCCGCTCTTGGCGGGCAATGACCTTCGTACTATGAGCAGCGAAACGATAGAAATTCTGACCAACAAAGAGATCATTTCGCTTAATCAAGATAAAGGATTCAGACAAGCTCAGCGTTATTCACGCGAGGGAAATATTGAAATTTGGGTGAAACCGCTCGGGAAAAAAGGAAAAACTAAGGCGGTAGCTCTCATGAACCGAGGTGGAAAACAAGAAACCATTCAACTTACACCCGACAAAATCGGGATGAGTGAAAAAAGCAGTTTGCGTGATTTATGGCGACACGAAAACATCGGTAAACTTGGGAAAAACCGTTCATTTACAATACCAAAACACGGAATTGTTGTTCTAAAGGTAAAATAAACAGACCCTATGACTACAAAATCATTTTCTATAATTACGCTTTTGTTGTTCTTTTCTGCTGTTTTCTCAAGCGCGCTTCCTCCGGTTTTTGGTGATGAATATGCAGGAAAAACACAGAGAGATGAGCTTACACGCGTTTTCATTTCTCCACAGCGAATTGTCTGGAAATCGAATGATATTTTGGTGAAAGATGAGGAAAATCTGCTTCTTCCCGGAAACAGTCAGGCTGAAATGTCGCGAACCAACACCTGCTTTATGCGTACATCGGGAAATGACACCGCATCTGTTTTGCTTGATTACGGAAAAGAGCTTCACGGTGGCTTGCAATTGGTAATGGGAGGATCAACACGCAGAGAACCCTCTTTGGTGAGGATAAGATTTGGAGAATCGGTGGGCGAATGTTTTAGTGAAACATCCAACAGTGGTTGGAAAGTCGGTTTTTCAACTGATGACCACGCCAAACGTGATATTGTCATGGAAATCCCGCGCGATGGATTGATTGAAATCGGCAATACGGGTTTTCGTTTCGTAAGAATCGATTTGCTCCAAAACAACACGACCATTCATATCAAAGAAGCACGTGCTATACTTCGCTACAGAGACATTCCTTATCTCGGGTCATTCAAAAGCAGTGACGAGCGGCTCAATCAAATATGGCTGACCGGAGCATACACCGTCCACCTCAATATGCAGGAGTTTCTTTGGGACGGAATCAAACGTGACCGAATTGTCTGGTTGGGTGATATGCATCCCGAAATGGCGGCGATTTATACCGTTTTTGGCGCGAATGAAGTGGTGCCAAACAGCTTGGATTTGGCTGTCAAACAATTTCCGCTGCCCGGTTGGATGAATAAGATTTCGACTTATTCGCTTTGGTATCTGATAATTCAGCATGAATGGTTTTTGGTGACCGGTAATTATGATTATCTGAAAAAACACAGGGATTACATGGTGGGGCTTATAAACCAAATTGATGAAGCGGTAAATGAAAACGGTGAAATTAAAGTTGAAGGGATGGTTTTTCTTGACTGGCCTTCCACACCGAATAAAAACGGTGTAAATTCCGGAGCACACGCATTGATGGTTTGGGCACTTCAGGATGCACAGAAAATTTTTCATGCAATCAATGAAAAAGAAGCCTTTCTAAAATCTGAGATTATTCTGTCACGTCTTAAAAAGAATATCCCGAGTCACTTTAACCTCAAACAAGCCGCCGCTTTGAAGTCTATTGCAGGCATTCTCAATCCGAAAACAGCGAGTGATGAGGCGATTTTGATTGGCGGCGCTGAGAATTTCACTACTTTTTACGGTTATTATATGCTTGAAGCACTTGCAATGGCCGGAAAATACGATGATGCCATGGACATCATCAGCCAATACTGGGGTGGGATGCTTGACTTGGGAGCGACTACTTTTTGGGAAGATTTTAATCTGGAATGGGCGAAAAACAGCGCCCGATTGGATGAATTGACACCCGAAGGTAAAAATGATATTCACGGAGATTTTGGAGCCTATTGCTATCCGGGATATCGTCACAGTTTTTGTCATGGATGGGCTGCCGGACCTACAGCCTGGATGAGCAAGCATATTTTGGGGGTGAAAGTGTTGGAACCCGGATTCAAGAAAATAAAAATAGAACCTTACTTAGGTGATTTGGATTGGGTGGAAGGGACTTTTCCCACACCGCACGGAGTTATTAAAGTCAAGCACAAGAAATCTCCAAGTGGGGAAATAACTTCTGAAATTAATGTGCCGCAAGGTGTGGAAGTGGTGAAGTAAAAAATATTCTTTACAAGGAATAAATTATGAGAAAGGTGAAAAAACTCATTGTGATTTTTTTAGTCTCAAATTTCTTTAGTTTTCAGGCACAATCAATCGTGAGAATAGCCCATTTCAAAGACAACAAACGAGCTGCAATCAGCTATACCTTTGATGACGGATATGTAGAACAATATACTATGGCGGCACCCGAATTGGAAAAATACGGTTTCAGAGGTACATTTTGGGTGAACGGGACAACTCACATGAAAAATGAACCTCAAATAACCGATACAACCCGTGCCACGTGGACTCAGCTAAAAGAAATGGCGGAGCGCGGACATGAAATCTCCAATCACGGTTGGTCTCATAAAAATCTGAACAGATTGAATCGAGAAGAAATTATCGATGAAATAAGAAAAAACGACAGTATTATTTTAGAAAAAAACCGGTATAAAACCGATCACTTTTTGCTACGCGTACAATGCCAAAAATGATATGTCGATACAGCTTGCATCGGAAAACAGGGTCGGGACCCGCTTGTTTCAACGCTCTGTCGGTTCGAAATCAACGGATGAGTATTTGGAAAAATGGGTTGATGAACTCCTTGAAAAAGGAGAATGGGGAGTGGGGATGACTCACGGAATTTCTTATGGTTACGATGCTTTTAAAAATCCACAGGTGTTTTGGAATCATCTCGAAAAAGTAAAGAATCAGGAGGATAACATTTGGGTTGGTACATTTCGGGAAGTAGCGGCATATGAGAAAGAACGAGATTCCACTCGGCTGAAAATCAGTCACTCGGGCAGGAGAATAAAAATTAAACCAACGCTTGATTTGGATAAAAATCTTTTCACCGAACACCTTACAATGGTTGTAGCTTTAGACTCCAAAAGAATTAAATCAATTAAGCAAGGAAGAAAAAATTTGCTCAAATCAGGTGAATCGCGCTATGAAACAACTTTCGATTTTGACCCATTTGGCGGTGATATTTTGATTGTGATAAAGAAGTAAACGCAAAGATTTCTCAAATTGGATGTTTGATAGAGAGTTGCGCGGCGATATTAATGGCGAGTTCCCATACCCATTCTTAATTTAAAAAACAGAAAACTTTCGAATGAAATTTTTCAAATACATACTTCCTTTGTTTCTTATAGCCATTCTCTCCTTTGCGGAGAGTAGCGATAAGCGAATAGAAATAAATGACACCCTACGCCGCAGCCTATAGATTCCCTACAATGCTGGAAGATATAATATACAGAAACACGGTGGCAGCGCAGAATGTGGGATACAATCAGCCTACACAGCTTAGGTGTTATTATTTCAATCTAAGTAATTATCCTTCAGTAAATAACGGCAGAATCGGACTCAGGCAGATGTCGTGCAGAGCATCGATGTATTCAAATTTCAGGGTGAGTGTGGAGTCACCGTAAGGTCGATGACGAGCATGACTGATAGAAGAAAAAGGTATCTGAGTTTTTTCTTATTTTTAACTGTTATAAATAAGAATGCCGGAAAATTATTACTAATTTTGCATCCGATTAATTTTTAGATTAGAGAAAAAATGGAAAGAAAACCTGAATGGCTCAAAATAAAACTCCCCAAAGGGAAACAATATGTAAGTTTGAAGGATGCAATTAACAGAAATCGCCTTCACACGATTTGTGTAAGCGGGCAATGTCCAAATATCGCCGAATGCTGGGAAAGAGGAACCGCGACTTTTATGATTTTAGGTGAAATCTGCACGAGGTCTTGTAAATTCTGCGCCACAAAAACGGGACGTCCGCTTCCTGTCGATTGGAGCGAACCGGATAGACTTGCCGAGACAATAAAAAAGATGAATTTACGGCATTGTGTCATTACCAGTGTAGATAGAGATGACTTAAAAGATGGCGGCGCGGCTTTTTGGGCATTTACTATTACACGGCTGAAAGAAGTTAATCCCGGAATGACATTTGAAACACTGATTCCCGATTTTGATGGAAAAGAAGAGCTGATTCATACCGTGATAGATTCGGGGCCGAATATTATTTCGCACAACATAGAAACTGTAGAACGTTTGACTCCGAAAGTTCGTAGCAGGGCGAAATACAGAGTTAGTCTGAAAACTATTGAAACCGTAGCGAAAAGTGGAAAAGCAAGACCAAAATCGGGTATTATGCTCGGATTGGGAGAAACCGAAGAGGAGCTTTTCCAAACCATGGATGACCTGCGTTCCGTAGGATGTGAAATAATGACTATCGGTCAATATTTACAGCCAACCCGCCTGCATTTGCCGGTAGAGAGATTTGTCACACCTGAAGAATTCGCTGAATATAAAGAAGTCGGATTGTCTAAAGGATTTAAATTTGTTCAAAGCGGGCCGCTTGTCAGATCATCCTATCATGCCGAAGAGCAAGTGTAGATTTTTTTGATAAAAGAAGTCAAGAAGACTTCAAAAAATAATTTTGGTCAAAACTGCAACAGTGAAGTATATGTTATTTCACGATATATAGTTTTGCAGTTTGTTATCAAGAAGGCAATGGAGCTGTCTCGAAATTGAGTTGAGGCAGCTTCTTTATGTCTTATTTTTTTTGAGAGCCAAAACGTTATATAATTCTATCAGTAATATAACCGTAAATATTATCCATGTTCAATAATGTTATTTTTAAAAACCTCGGACGTATAAAATACAAGCAAGCGTGGGATCTGCAGGAGGAATTGTTCTTAGAAGTATTAGATGCAAAGATCCGGAATGCCGCTACCAGACCTCAGTATTTGCTGTTTTGTGAGCACGAACCCGTTTTTACACTTGGTAAAAGCGGCGATAAACACAATCTTTTGATTACCGAACAAATCTGCAAAGCGAAGAATATCGATTTTCACCCGATAAATCGCGGCGGAGATATTACGTATCATGGTCCGGGACAATTAGTTGCCTACCCGATAATCGATATGGAACAATTCAAAGTGGGCGTAAAACTCTACATCTGGAAGTTAGAAGAGACGGTAATACAGACATTAAAAGATTTTGGGATAGAATCAGGGCGCTCGGAAAATGCTTCGGGCGTGTGGATAGATGCCGAAATTCCATCCAAAGCCCGAAAAATCTGTGCTATAGGCGTTAAAACCAGCCGATTTGTAACCATGCACGGCTTGGCGTTGAATGTAAATACCGATTTAGATTATTTTAACTACATTAACCCCTGCGGTTTCACCGATCGCGGAGTAACTTCAATCCAAAAAGAATTGGGACAAAAAGTAGATTTTCAGAAAGTTTCTGATAGAATGGCGCGAGCTTTTGAAGAAGTTTTCGGGATGAATCTTAGTAAAAATTGATATTTTTGAATATCAGATATTCCTACTCCGTAACAACTCAGCCCCCTAACCCCCTAAAGGAGGGATTTCTGCGGGTTGTCAAACATTTGCTGTATTAGAAAAGTCGCACTTTCATTATTAATTATAAGATAAAACGACTTTTTTTATTTGAAATGCCGATTATAAGCATTTTGAATGGGGTGAGTAGTTACTCTACTCCTTTATTTTTTAAATTGAGGTGATCTTGACTTTTTCTCGTAATTGCAAATTGAAAATTCTGATTTATCGGAGTTGAAGCTTATAGCGGCATTTTGCATTTTTTTTTCCACAACGGGTCAAACCGCTTGGAGCGGTTAGACCCATATCAGTTTTGATATTTTCGATTTTAGTATACTTTGCGGATAGTCAAATTATTTAACATCTTTTCAGAATACCCTCCTTCGTGTTTTTCATAATGGAAATGATTTTAACGATTTTTCGTCAATAATGGGACGAATTGTCAAAAAGTATAGTTATTAAATCATTTTTATAAATTTCCCTTTCAACATTCTATCTATTTTTGTATTTGAAAAATTGTTTTATATTTATTGATAAATATTGCATATTTTTTTTGTCTACGCTCTTTATTTATAAATTGTACGAAAAACACTTTACTTATAATTTCTAAAAATTTTAAGATATGACCATTAAACCCAAAATCTATTCCATCCTTTTTCTGCTGTTATTAATATTTAGCGGTTGCAGCAATGAAAAAGATGCCTATTTTGCTGAACCAAACTGGCTCGAAAAGTCACTTTACGAGGAGATGCAAGCAGAAGGAAATTTTACGAAATACCTTGCTTGTATTGACAGAACTCAATATTCAGCATTATTTAAGGGCGGTGGCGGCGGACTTTATACTGTTTTTGCTCCCAATGATGCCGCTTTCGATGCATACCTTGCAAAGAAAAACTACTCATCTGTAGATGCTATCCCAATCGAGGAGGTGGAAGCCATTATATCCTATTCCATGGTTTTTGCCAAATGGAAATCAGAAAATCTCGGAAGTTTATTTGCTGATCAAAACGAGTACATTCCCGGGCAGGCTTATAAAAGAAAGACAAACTATTATGAGCAAATCTACCGGGATCCAAATTTTAACAATAACTGGGTGATAGATCAAAATTCACTAATCGGATCTTCTGAAGACTATTACAATTATAAATACATTCCCGTATTTACACAGCCTTATCTCAGTTTTAAGAGTATGACGCCGGAAGACTATAATGTGTTTTTCCCGGGTACTGAGTATGTGGGTAATCAAACGCATGCCAACGGACCGCTGGCGAATGTGTATGATGGTCAGATTGTTAAGCCAAATATCATTACCCGAAACGGAATTATTCACGAAGTGTCAACCGTGAATTACCCGCTTGACAACATGGAAAAAGTATTGAGAGAGGAAAGTAAGTTCAATAATTTTAGGGAACTGCTCGATTTTAAATCTCTATCTAATGAATTTGTTTTTAAATCTTATACCGAGTCTCAATTCAACACCGAATTATACAAAAAACTGAAACCAAACTCAGGCATTGATAAAGTCTATGTAAAAAGATATAATAGCCCTGAACATTTGTATTTCTCTCCGGCTTTTGAAATTTTTGATGGCTCGCCTCTTCTTACCGAAACCGACGGTCACACAATGTTTGTACCCGAAAATAACGCCCTTAATGACTACATTAATAGCAAGTTATTAAAATATTACGATAATATACATGATTTGCCACTCGAAGCTATATCAACCTTAATCAACACCCATATGGCTTATGGAACAATTTGGCCATCTGCATTTAAGGAAGCTCAAGTATCTACCTCGGAGTATATTAATGGTGAAGGCGGGAGTGGAAGTGATTTCAGTAATTTTGGAGTGATCGGGCAGCGGATGGCAAGTAATGGTTTGATTTACAATATTGACCACGTTATTAAAAGTAAATTATTCGAGACTGTTTACGGTGAAATTTTCTTAAATCCGGATTTCACACTACTAAATTCTGCCTTTGTAAAATTCTATAATAATTCACTTCGGGAAGACTTGATGAAAAGCTCGCTTACAGGGCATTCTGCAAATCGATACACTCTTCTGATTCCCTCCAATGCTCAGCTATCTGAAGATGGATTTGAGTATAATTCGCTAAACAATACCTTTACAAATGAAAAAATTGTAACTGAGCTTGTAGATACGAGACTTACCAGGCTAATGAGAATGCATATTCTCGAAGGTTACAAGAGTGATGCGGTTGACAGTGAAGTCGCGACCTTTGATACGCAAGGCCCAACGGAATATGGTGGCTGGAATTACAGAACTACATATTACGGTGACTTAATCCGATATAAAAACAATCAATTACAGACGAGTGGTAATGTTGATGAAAATACGTTTGTAAATGCAACTTTAGTAGAATCTACGTTGAATGGCAATGTATATTCAATAGACAGAATGCTGCAATATTCTACCAGAGAAACTACGCCGGATGATGTGACGGGCTGGAAGCAAAAGTCACTGTGGTACTATCTGAGGCTGGCCGCTATCGAGAATTCAAATGTCAGCACGTTTGTTCAGTATATTGAAGCGGCACTGAAGGATCCGGATACTGATGAATTGATGGGTATAAATGAAGAAAGTTTTTACACTGTGCTGATGGTAAATAATGCCAGAATGAATACAGCGATAAATAACGGTGATTTACCTCCGTTAGCTGAATTGTCGAATGATCCTTTGGCAGTAGAAAAAGCAGCAGCTTTTATTCGTTCACATTTTCTTCAGGGAAAGGTTTATCCGGATGACCGGCTTACTTATATCTACCCTTATAATGTAGCAGAGCCGAACAGGAGTATCGCGGGCACCATGTACCGTATCAATGATGATGCGCAAGGATTGGTAAACCAAAGAACAACAGTAGTAGTGACTAAAAACGCTAACGGAACATTGAATTTCCAACCCCAAGACGTGGTTGTAAACGGGCAAACACTTGTTGTGGGTTCAATGGGGGCTGCCAATCAGCGGATTATTACCGGAACCGCGGCAGGTAACAACGGATATCGAAGCAATCGTTTCGCGGGCAAATCAGTTTTACATGAGTTTTATTCGTATTTCAAATTTGTTGTTCAGCCGGCGAATTAACTTCACCTGTATTCAAGTAAAATAATCTAATTTCGAAAAGTATATAAGTAGCTTTAAATATAATCTCTAACATGAAAAAATCAATCAAAAGATATTACAAAGTATTAGGTTTGATTATTATTTTGTTTCCACTGCATCTTTTCTCTCAAAACACAACATTAGTCAGAGGTACTATTACTGATGCTCAATCGGAAGTACTTCCATTTGTTACAATCATTGAGAGAAACGTTGAAAATCGTACTATCTCGAGTGCTATTGCAGATATGGATGGAAACTTTAGTATCAATATGAACGATCCCACAAATAACGTCTTAGTTTTCAAATATGTTGGTTTCAAAGATAAAGAAGTTAGAGTTGGTGAAAACAGAGTTCTGAAAATTGTACTGGATGATGAAGAAACTGTACTTCAGGATGTGGTTGTGACGGCGCGTGCCAGACAAAATCTCGGAGGACTTTCAATAGAGGAAAGAGATATTTCTATGGCGATTGGCCGATTAAGTGCTGATGAAATTTCAGAAGTACACGCTGCTTCGATTGATGATGCGCTTCAAGGACGGATTGCCGGTGTTGATATCGTAGGCTCTACAGGAAATCCGGGTGGAGGAATGGCAATCCGAGTTCGTGGACTTTCTTCTATTCACGGCGACAACCAGCCGCTTATCGTTGTTGATGGTATTCCAATGGAAACAATTGTAGGAGCTTCTGCAGGTACTTTTGATTACAGCACGGCTACCGAGGAAGAATTTTCTCAAATGCTTAATATACCTCCTTCTGATATTCAGGACATTGCCGTGCTGAAAGATGCGGCAGCGTCTGCAATTTACGGCTCACGCGGTGCTGATGGAGTAATCGTAATCACTACAAAACGTGGTACGGTAAGTCCGCCCAGGATTAACTTCAGAAGCACCTTTACTATGGATAAGCCCATTGAGTCAATCCCCAGACTCTCAGGTTACGAGTACTCTACGCTGATTTCCGAATCGATGTTCAATGCCGGAAGAATTCTTGATGTAGCACAGTATCCCGAGTTCGCGTATGACCCGAACAACTTGTCAACCTTTTACAATTATTCTCAAAATACGGATTGGGTAAAAGCTTTGGAGCAGGATGGTTTTACGCAGGATTACACATTGTCGCTTTCCGGTGGAAGTAGAAAAGTACGATACAGATTCTCAGCCGGATACTGGGATCAACAAGGAATTACAATCGGTACAGGATATCAACGATTGAATACAAGAACAAACCTCGACTATTTTGTATCGGACAAACTCCGTTTTTCGGCAGACATTGCCTATACGCACTCGGATACTAAACGAAATTTTATTCCTGAATCAAACAACAATACTAGTGGAGATTTAAGAGATAAAGCTTATATCAAAATGCCTAATCAGAGTATATACTACTACAATGATTTTGGTGAAATGACTTCACTGTTTTTTGCTCCTGAGTCTAACTTGCAGGGAACTTATCCCGGAGCGTACAATCCCGTAGCCATGGCTTTGCATAGCAAGAATACGGTAAGAAATGATAATTCGCGTCCAAAATTCTCGTTGATTTATGACCCAAATGTAGAATGGCAATTTAAGTTTGATATCGCTTTTGAAATTTCCAACAATAAGGTCGAGAAATACTTGCCACAGACTGCTACGGGACTTCCCTGGAACAACAACAGAACAAATTTCGCTTCCGACACAGATGATGATTCATTTGTAATTCAAACATTCTCGGATGCCCGTTGGATGCCAAAAGCGCTTAACAATGACAAGCACCGTTTGATTTCCCTGTTGAGATTTGCGACCTATGACCGAAAAAGTAACACATACAATGCTTCTACCGGTAATCTGCCTTCTCCCGTGCTGCAAGACCCGTCCATTAATTCAAGGTTATATGGAGCAGGAGGTATTAGCTCGCCTATGGGAAGACAAAGGAGTATCTCTACCGTACTCAACTTGAATTACACCTATTTAGACAGATATATTATTTACGGAAGTTTGAGGATGGATGGTGATTCCAAATTCGGTCCTAATTACAGATTTGGAGTCTTCCCGGCAATATCAGGAAGATACCGTATTTCAGGCGAACCATTTATGAAAGACATTGAGTGGATAGATGATTTATCGGTAAGAGGCTCCTGGGGAGTCGTTGGTAAAACGCCAAAATACGACTACATGTATTTCAGTAAATACCGTAACTACAGTTATAATTATTTAGGAAAAACAGCCACTTATCCAACAAATATCGCATTGGATAATCTTCGTTGGGAAAAATCTATTCAGCAAAATATCGCGCTTAATTTTATAGCATTTGATTACAGACTTAATATAGAATTTGACTTATACAAGAAAACAACGATAGATGGTATTTCTGAAATCGGTATTCCTTCATCATCAGGGCTTAGTAGGACTACGATGAATCAAAATACGGTTGAAAACATTGGTTGGGAACTGTATGTACAGACCACTCCGTTTCAAACAAAAGATTGGCAAGTCAGATTTGATTTCAACGTTGCCCGCTCGCAAAACTTCCTGCGTAAACTTTCACAGTATGCTGTGACCGAGTCCGGATCATGGGACAATAATGGTCAGTATCTGATCCGATTGGAACTGAATCAACCTTACGGCTCATTCTATGGTTACAAATACGATGGTGTTTATTTAAATAAAGAACAAACAATTGCTAAAGACAGAAATGGAAATCCTATTTACACGATGGGTGATACGGGAATGATGGAAGCTGTTTACACGATGTTTGGATACCCCAGCATAGGATATGAATTCATGGCAGGAGATGCCAGATATGTCGATATTAACAATGATGGAAATATAAATTTGCAGGACATTGTTTACCTGGGCGATTACAATCCGTTGTTTTACGGTGGATTTGGTCCGAAATTAAGGTATAAAAATTTATCGATTGACTCGTGGTTCTATTTCCGATATGGAAACGACATTATCAACATGACACGAATGAATATGGAGAAAATGTATGACTTTAACAATCAAAGTACTGCAACTCTCAAACGATTCAGAGAGCCATATGAAGTAGGTCAGGAAGATAAAGCGCCTGCTGATCTGTTACCACGCGCGTTATTTAGAAGTGGTTATAACTGGCTGGCGTCAGACCGGTTTGTTGAAGACGGATCATTCTTAAAATGGAAAACTTTAACTGTAAGATATAATATACCTCGTCAGTTTACTTCTCAGTTCAAAGTAGCCGATTTGTATGTTTGGCTGACGATGCAAAACATGCTTACATTTACCAACTATACCGGTCAGGATCCCGAGGTTTCTATTACCGGTGGTTTGAACAAAGTGGGACGAGATTATTCTCAAGCTCCAAGACCCAGACAATACACATTTGGTCTGAGTATTACTTTATAATTTATTAAACTGGCAAACTTATAAAATCTAACTACATATGAAACAGCCATTTAAGATAAATCTCAGACCCGAGAGAATGGTTAATGGCGTGTTCCATACGACCTTAGTGTTAAAAAATAAATTTTAATCGTATGAAAGTTAATTTTAAGAAAATATTTATATATACGCTGCTTATTGTATTTCTCATTCCCTCATGTAACTACCTGAATCTGGAGCCGGAAGATGAAGTAACAAGAGATAAATTCTGGAAAACGAAAGAAGAAGTAGAAAGTGCTGTAATGGGTTGCTACGCGGCAATGATGAATTATGATGCTATGCTCAGGTATTTTCTCTGGGGAGAAATAAGAGCAGATTTAGTTGTTACAACAGTTCGTGCCAATGAGGCTTTGATTAACATAAAAAACGGGGATTTAAGTCCTACGGATGGTTTCAACGCCTGGGGAAGCATATACGCTGTCATTAATAATTGCAATACGGTACTTGAATTTGCGAAAGAGACAAAGAAAATTGACCAGTCGTTTTCTGAAGATTTACTTTTACAATACGAAGCTGAAGTAACCGCGATCAGGTCATTGATGTACTTTTACTTAGTCAGAACCTTTGGAGATGTACCTTACATAACTGAAGCTTCGCTAAGTGATTCGCAGAATTATTCTGTACCGAAAAGCACTCAAAAAGAGATTATTGAAGAACTTATCAAAAGTCTCAAAAGCATTGATAGAACTCAGAATGGCACCAACAAGGGAATACCTTTTGGATACGGGACCAATCCCGCGGCAAATAAAGGAAGATTTACGGTATGGGGTGTAAAAGCTTTATTGGCTGATATTTACTTGTGGAACGAAGATTATGAAAAATGCATATCAGAAACAAATCAGATAATTAATTCCGGACAATTTTCATTAGTACAGATTAAGAGCAACCTTGAAAATGTTGATTTCAATGGTGAAGTCAGGACAGTTTATTATCCTTCAGAAGCCGATGCTGATATTTTCTTCACGTCCATGTATGTAAATGGAAACTCCGTGGAAAGTATTTTTGAATTACAGTTTTCGACCGATTATGAAAATCCGTTTTACGACTACTTTAGTTCCAGAACCGGAAGAATAGCCGCCAATACCGAAGTATTGTCAAATTTAGAACTGTTTATGCCTTCTTCTGTTGATAAAGGCTGGTATGATACGCGTGGTGAAGGAGTTTCGTTCCGTCAGGGATTAATCTGGAAGTGGATTGGCTTGAATCGAAGCAGCGCGACGACCCGGGTGCAGGGCGAATCATTCAGCAATTGGATTTTTTATCGGCTGGCAGATGTTTACTTAATGAAAGCGGAAGCGTTGAATCAGTTAGGTAAAAGCGGCAATACTGCTCAGCTTGAAGAGTCATTGGCGATTGTTCGTAAAATTCGCGAAAGAGCTACAGCGCCTGAATCTACAGACTTGATACCAAGTACTTCTCTTCAAATTGATCCGCAAATTCTTGAAGAATTTATTTTGAAAGAAAGAGCCAGAGAATTCGCGCACGAAGGAAAACGCTGGTTTGATGTGCTCAGAAATGCAAAAAGAGATAACTATGCCGGAATAAACCACTTGATTGTACTTGCTACATATTCTACAACTCCTGATAAAGTGTTGGGGTTGCAAAACAAATGGAAAGGTGACTTCAACAGCCATTATTCCCCGATTGATTTAGAAGAGTTAAGAGCAAATTCGGCATTAGTGCAGAATCCATTTTACCTAAAATAATATTAACTTAGAGAGTATCAATATTATGAAAACAACAAAAAACATACGAAAAATAAGGCCTTTACCGGTACTGTTATTTTTGATAACTACCATGTCTTTCTTTGTTTCCTGCGAAAAAGATATGGAAGGAAAAACCTATCAGGTTTCTGATGAGCTGATGATAGATGAACTGATGGAAGAAAGAAGTGAACTTTCTGATTTTTTGAAAATTGTAGATAAATCTGAAATGAGAGGTACAATTCACGCCTATGGTACCTATACATTTTTTGCTCCTACCAACGATGGAGTAAGCAAATTCTTATCAAAAATAGGAAAAAGTCTGACTGACATCACTAAAGAAGAAGCATTGGAAATAGTGAAATATCACTTAGTCAAAGACACGATTCCCACATCCGGTTTTGTGGATGGCAGACTAATGACATCTAATTTTTCCAATAAATTTATCACTACTAAAGTAGTTACAAGTGATTCGGGGGTGGAAATAGAATTAAACCGCGCATCTCTAATAAAAGAAAAAGATGTACGCGGGGCTAATGGGTATTTGCACGTTGTGGATAATGTTTTATCGCATCCCATGGAGTCTATTTCAGATCGAATCAGAGCTTTGCCGGAAGAGTATTCATTGATGAAAGAGATTTTTGAAATGTCAAATTTCGCTAAAACAATGGAAAATTTGGAAGAATCCGAGACCTGGTACACATTTTTTATTCAAGACAATAACTCGTTCCAAGAGTTAGGCATTGAAACCGTGGAAGATTTATTAGTCAGGTTAAGAGAAAAAACTCCGGATATAACAGATGATCAAGTGTTAATATATAATTATGTAGCATATCACTGTATTCCGCAACTAAGCTACGTGGCAGATTTACTTATGACTTCAGCGCTAATGACAATTGTGCCGAATCAGGTGATTACTGTCAAAAGAGAATACGAACAGGTAAAGCTTAATGAATTTGAAACGAACGGGGTTTTGGAACCCGGAATTTTAGTTGACAGAACGAGCGAATATACCGATTTATCTTGTTCAGATGGAGTTATTCACAAAATCAACGGGAATATTGAAATTGTAAAACGGAGCGCATACCGTGTTTATTGGGATTTAGCAGAGCAACCGGAAATCATGGCTTTGAAAGGATTTAGAAAAGCCGGGACTAGTGTTATTTTCGAGCCGGGAGATTTGTCAGAAATAAATTGGGGAGGAAGAGCTCCTTATACTTTGGAGTATTACAGTACCGGATATCCGAATATTTTGAACAAAGACAATAACTTCATTAATGGCGACTACATTGCATTCACCCGTTTAAGCAGCAATACAGCTTCTTGGGCAGAATTCAAGACACCTGTTTTGGTTGAGGGTAAATACAAAGTTTGGATAGGCATGCGATTTAGATTAACCGCGAGCGGATCCGTTGTGAGCCAAGACATGCGAGCTATTTTCAAACAAGACGGTCAAGATGACCAGAATTTAGGTGTAACTAACATCTACTACGGCAAAAGTCCGGGCAGCTATAATCTTACTGAAATTAATACAGAATTTCATCAACGAATGGAGCTTGATGGTCAAAAGATTTATACTGCCAGTTACTATGATACAGCAAATCCTTGTTTCTACTTAGGAGCAATAGAAGTTACGACTACCGGAAGACATACATTCAGATGGGAAGCGCTTACAGAAGCCAGATTCTGGCCTTGTTTGGATGTGATACACTTCATACCGATTGACGATGACCAAATCTGGCCGAAACAAGACTTAAGAGGAAAATTAATATATGAAAATACACCGGATTGTGAAATTTATCCTTACACAAACTGTGAAGAAGAAACTCCTGTAGAAGAATAATCTTAGAAATAAACATGAAAAATATGAATCTAAAATTGAAATATTATCTTGCATTGGCGGTCACTGCTTTTGTTTTCATTTCTTGTAATCAATGGGATGAGCACATCAAAGTAATTGATCAACATAGGAATCTGACAGCGATGGAGTTAATTTCTTCAAATCCGGAAACGACAAAATTTGCAGAAATACTCAAAAAAACAGGTTATGATGGATTATTGAGCACCGATAAGCTGATTACTGTTTTTGCACCTGTAAACAGTGCTTTGCAGTCAGTTGATATGAATAATGTGGATGAGCTCACCAAGTTAGTTAAGAACCATATAGCCTACTTGTCTTACACTACATCCGGCTCTTCATTCATTGCGGAATATGCCGTCATGATAAATGATAAACGGATCCCGTTTGAAGGACTTGCCGTGGGTGAAATTCCGCTCGTTGGCGGAGATCAAAACAGTAATATAGTGGTTAATAATGGCGTTGTACACCTCATGCAAGGAGTAATCGATACCCGACTGAATATCTGGGATTATTTACAAACACAATCCGGAAATGAGCATGTGAGCTTTATCAAATCGTTGGATAAGCTGACTATGGATAATCAAAAAAGCGTTCAAATCGGAGTGAATGCAGAGGGACAGCCACTTTACGATACGGTTTGGGTGAATTCAAATCCGCTGTTGGAAGAATATCCGCTGCATGATGAGAGTAAAAACTACACATACATTTTGCTTGATGCTGCAACAATTTCTAAAATAGAATCAAAGTATGCCAAGTATTTTAAACGAATCGACCAGAATCAGCAAGACTCGATAGTGAGAAGTGAATTGATTAAAGATTGTGTTCTTGAACCTGTTGAAATAAGTGCCGACGGAAGATTCGCATCGTTAGGCGATGTGTTAATTGACTTAAAGAAAAATGATATTACCGAGACTTACAATGCTTCCAATGGAATTGTCTATAAAGTGTCAGATGCTGATGTTAAAATTTACGAGAATAAATTAAAGACAATCATTATAGAAGCGGAAGATTATAGCTCTTTGTATCCAAATGCAGATGTCTGGTCAAAGAGATACAGATCAGGTGCGAGTGGCGGAGCTGACATGATGCTCAACGCGCAAACAAACCACGTTGTCTATTATCAAAATGAAAATGACAGCACGATAAGCATTACATTTACTTATCATGGATTTCCCGAGCAAAACATTAATTTAAGAGGTGGTACAGCCCAGTTTTTGAGTGAAGTTTCCAACTGTTACATAGCGTTTAATCCGACTTTACATTCAGTTGGCTATGAAATGTTCTGGACTATGCACGATGACATTCCATGGCATTCAGATGGAAGCTATACGCGAGACAATGAAAACTGGACTCCGGCCCGATTCAGTCAAAAACTTTTAGTGAGTTTCCCGGACTCACTTAAACTTTCTCGCCAGCCGAATGCGCAGATTATGAATCATTTTTCAGCAAATACCGTATTTTCTTCTACAAGGTTTGAAGCAGGCTACAGACAAGAAAAACAATTGTTTAGATACCTAACCTCAACTGTCGCGGCAGACGAAGGACTATATTTATTGAGTAAAAATCCGGATTACACTACGGATGAAGAATATTATAATTTATATCAGGATTCAGACAAATTTGGTGACAATCAGACGCTGATTTCTCCAACCTATGGTGAAGCCACATTGTGGGTAGCGAATACCACGGAATACAAGAATGTTCAATGTGGAATGATCTTTTTGGACTACATCAAATTAGTTCCTCAAGTAGATATCAACGAATAATAAACAGACTACATAACTAAGTGATACTATGAAAATTACCAACTATTCAGTTCTTTATTTATTGCTAATTTTTTTATTTCTGTGCAACTCAATTCCTTTGGTTTCACAAGAAAAAGAAGAGTTGTCATATACTGTAAGCGGAACTGTAACTGATGCTTTAAATAAACAAGCGCTTCCGGGAATAAGTATTACCCTTTCAGGCGTGTCTTCTGCTATGACAGATGAACAAGGATTTTACTCGATAAAACTTCCGAATGATAATGTAATACTACACGTAAGTGGACCCGGTGTGTCTTCAAGAGATATTTCTGTAAGAGGAAGAAATTCAATTGATATCGAATTACACCCGCTTGGATATAAAAGTTCTTTTGGAAACATATACACCCCGGACAGAGAGATTTCTTCTATAAGAAGTCCACATGCCTGGTCTGTCATAAAAGAAAACACAATTTTAAGTACCGCTCCTACATCTGATGCGATTTTGCAGGGAAAAGCCGCCGGACTAAACGTTGTTTATCGTTCAGGTGCTCCCGGTGCAGGCGCTAATGTCTATTTAAGAGGATTCAATTCGATCAACTCAGGAGCGCAGCCACTGTATGTGGTGGATGGAATACCGTATGAAAATGCGCCCTATTCTACATCTTTGATTGGCAATTACTATTCAAATCCGTTGGCTTCAATTGATATTAAAGACATTGAAACCATTACGGTAATGAAAGATGGAACCTCTCTGTATGGAGTAAAAGGCGCCAATGGAGTAATTCTTATCAGAACAATAAAAGCAAGAGATTTAGAAACAAAGATTAATTTTCACGCGCATACCGGAATAAACTACGAGTCAAGCAGATATCCGATTCTCAATGCGACGGACAATAAACTGTTGATTTCAGAATTGCTCCAATCCGGTGGTCTTACATCGGCACAGGTGGAAGCTCTGCCCTATATCAACACCCAAAAACCTGAACTGAAAGACTGGGGATACGATGGAAACGTAGATTATTACAGGTATAATCATAATGCAAACTGGCAAAACGAAATCTATGCGCCCAGTTTCAATCAAAACTATTATCTGAATGTTTTTGGTGGAGATGAAGTGGCTTTGTACGCGTTGTCAGTCGCTTTCTTGGAGCAAAGCGGTTCAATTATCGGTACAGATTTCAAGCGATTTAACACACGATTCAACTCAGAAATTAATTTGACCACAAAGTTAAAATTAAGAGCCAATATGAGTTTTGTGTATGCTTCCAGAAATCTGATTGACGAAGGTCCATTCAAAAACATTAATCCGATATACTCGGCAATGGTAAAATCACCATTCATGGCTGTAAATATCTATAACAGCGATGCGAGTATGTCTCCGGCACTTGAGAATTATGACATGTTTTCCAATTCCAACCCTTATGCGTTAATTCACAATTCGGACAGAGGCAATACGCAGTTTAGATTTGTCGGAAATCTTGAGGGAGAATACAAATTCAATGAAAATTTTCAGGCAAATGCTTTGATTGGAGTCAATTTCAACAAAGAGAGAGAAAGATTATTCTATTCTACAAACGGAGTAGCATTTGATACCCTTGATTTAGGAGCAGTCAGAAACGAAATGCGTCACAGAGTGGATCGGATATTCTCGCTTTATTCAGAAGGATCCGGTCAGTTTAATAAGAAATTTAATGCCAACAATGCACTGACTGCCAAGGTCGGAATAAGGTATCAGATGAATCAATCTGAAGACGATTGGGGGCTGGCGTTTAACTCCGGTTCAGACAATTTCAGGTCGATTGGATATGGTGATCCACTGTTGAGCCGAGTAGGTGGGTCAATCGGAAACTGGAACTGGATGTCCTTTTTTGGAACGGTAGATTACGGGTTGATGGATAAGTATTTCTTTAACTTTACTACCTCTGCCGATGCCTCTTCCAGATTTGGAAAAAATGTAAGTTCATTCCTGCTTTACCCTTCTCTTTCTGCAGCCTGGTTAGTATCGGGTGAAGAGTTTCTGAAAGATGCTGATATGATAGATATGTTGAAGCTGAGAACTAGTTTCGGAATTTCAGGAAATGACAATATCGGTAATTATTCTGCAAAACAATACTATGTTTCTACCAATATATTAGGTACTTACGGGTTAGTAAGAGGTAACTTGGTGGACTTTAATTTGAGACCTGAAACATCCACAAAATTTAATGTTGGAGTTGATGCCTCGTTATTGACCGAAAGAGTCAACTTTAGTTTGGACTTTTATTCAACTAAAATTGACAACTTAATCACACTGTCACCCGCGCTGCCTATCACCGGCTTCAAATCATACATTACAAACGGTGGTTCGATGCAGGTAACCGGAATTGATTTTGCCATTAATTCAAGGATAATAAACACTGAATTTACATGGGATCTCGGATTTGTGGCAGGTACGTATAAAAATAAAATCACAAGCCTGAAAGGAGACCGGACGATATCCCGTATAATTGGCGGCGAAGTAATTTCTGAAGTAGGGCAACCGATGGGGCAATTTTACGGCTACAAGACCAACGGAATTTATGCTACACAGCAAGAAGCTGCAGCAGAAGGTTTAGTTTTAGTGCATGGCTCTATAGTTACTCCTTTCTCTGCCGGCGATGTAAGATTTGTAAATTCTTTCTCAAGCGACAATATAATCGATGAAAAAGACAAACAAGTCATTGGAGATCCAAATCCGGATTTATTTGGTTCTATTACCAATGATTTTGGATACGACCGCTGGAGTTTGTCAGTATTTATGCTTTATAGCTTAGGAAATGATGTATATAACTATACCCGGTCAAAATTAGAGAGTGTTTCTACCTATGATAACCAGACTACGGCTGTGCTGAACAGATGGAAAAAAGATGGCGACATCACTTCAGTGCCTCGTGCGATGATTAATGACCCAATGGGTAACTCGCGTTTTTCAGACAGATGGATAGAAGATGGTTCTTACTTGAAAATGAAGAAGGTTTCATTAGCCTATCGTTTGCCGGTCAACTTGAAATTTTTGAATAGCGCTACTTTCTTCGCGAATGCTGAAAACCTGTTTACACTTACAAAATACAAAGGTTCTGATCCCGAATTTGCTATTGGACAAAACATCCTCAACTATGGAGTTGATGCATTTTTAACACCTCAACCGGGAATCTATTCTATTGGAGTAAAATTAGAATTGTAATTAATAATTTTTTTAAGAAAAAACAGCAATAAAGTTATTCTAATTGAAAATCGAATAAAAAAAAACACATTAAATTGGAGCAAATGAAAAAGTTTAATATTAAAATATTTTTTTACATTCTGACCGGCCTCATAATGCTGAACTCGTGCTTAAATTCTGATATTGAAGAAGCAGTAGAGTATAAGGATTATTACAACACACTCGATGATGCCGACAATGCTATCAAAGGACTGTATGGTCAGTTTATGGAATTAGCAGAACAAGTTGTGGTGCTCAATGAGCTACGGGGTGAATACCTTGACGTAACAGAAAACGCATCATTAGACCTCATAGAAATCAATAACCATCAGCCGGATAAAGCTAACCCGTGGATTAGTGTTCAAAAGTTCTATGGAGTAATACAGAATTGTAATGATATACTCTACAACTTTGATTTGATGCTGAAAGAAAACAAACTGACAACAGAAGAACACAAAGAACGATATTCAGATGTAGGCGCGCTAAGAACCTGGCTGTACTATCAGCTTGGAGTTCATTTTGGAGAAGTTCCATACATTGTAGATCCTGTGGTTGATATCAGTGATATTGATAAGTACAAAGGGAATGTGCTGAATTTAGATCAATTAATTCCGACACTTATTTCTTTTATGGAGAATCTCCCCACCTTAGAACCGTACTTGAATTCGCAGCTAATTGCAAATACGCTCGATGGGTATAGTCTGGTTCCTTTCTTTATAAATAAAAAATGTCTTCTCGGAGATTTATACTTATTTAACAATGAATATGAAAAAGCCGCGACAATTTACAGAGATGTCCTTTCAGAAGGAGAAGATTTGGCAGCGACAGACAGAAGACAGCATAGAAAAAACAGACTTTACAGTTGGGTGTGGACCGGAGGTGAAGTAGATTATTTCGCCGTATTATACAGCAGATACAAACAGCAAGACCTGTCAACTCTCTACAATGCCTGGAGAGGAATGTTTTCACTTCCCGCAGACAATCAAGGTGTGAGAGAAGAGATGATCTGGGAGATGACTTTTGATTATAAATTTGCTCCAAAGTATCCTTTCATTGAGCTGTTTTCAAATCAAGGTAAAGGGAAATACTTATTAAAACCATCTGATTACGCGATAAGTGATTTGTGGGGCGCGCAGGTTCAAAATAATGGTTTCCCGTATGATTGTCGCGGAATTTCGGGTGGTGTAGAAGAGCAAGCGGATGGAACATATCTCGTTGCAAAATATTCATACGATTACGATGCGATAAACAAACCATTTCAGCAATCCGGTAAGTGGTTCTTATACCGTGCTGCCATTCTGAATTTAAGATATGCTGAAGCAGCTAACAGAGCAGGATATCCTCGCTTGGCATGGGCATTGGTAAATGATGGAATAAAAGGTGAAGCCTTTAGATGGAGACATGAAGATGGCTCAGAGTACAGAGGTGATTCTATAGCTCAAAGCAGTTGGGGACCCGGGAATAATTATCCGGAACCCTATTACTTTGATGCTCGAAATTCAGAACAGCCTTACTTACGTTCTCCTTGGAGAGATGGTGCGGGTGTGAGAGGTCGTGTGAATCTGCCAAACATCGATATGTCGCATATCACTACACATCAGGATTCAATCGCGTTTGTTGAAAAAATGATATTAAATGAAGCGGGCTTAGAACTTGCATTTGAAGGTCACAGATGGACTGATTTGATTCGTTATGCAAGACGTTACCAAAAGGAAAACGGTTCCGGAGGTTCGTTCTTGAATGAAACCTTAAGAGGAAAATACTTAAAAGCAGGTCAACCGGCGCCTGATTTATCTGCTGAGAGAAGTTGGTATTTTACTTTGCCAAATGAATGACAATATATTAAAATTAAAATTTTAACCAGATGAAACAGCCATTTAAAATAAATCTAAAACCTAAGAGAATGATTAATGGCGTGTTCCATATGACCTTAATGTAAAAAATAAATTATAATCGTATGAAAAAGTTATTTTATTTCATTTTTTCTGTTTTGTTTTTTTTAACTTTTTTTAGCGTCCGAGCTTTTTCAGTCGGAACTCCTCTGAAAGAAAACTTAGGTCGGGGATTAGTGGCTTATCGAGCTCCGACTCCGCTAACTGTAAATGTCAATGTTTCATGGAGATATCTATCTACAGATGATAAAAATCTGAGCTTCAACATCTATAAAGGTCGTGCTTCAATGCCTGATGTGTTGGAGAAAATTAACGATACGCCGATAAAAAACAGCACGTGGTTTTCTTATGAGGAAAAAAATCAAGTTGCTTTGATATACAAGCTTAAGGAAGTGATAGATGGCGTGGAAAGTGCTGATTATGTCGCTGAGTATGTAATGAAAGGCAATAGCACGGGAGGAAAAGGACCGTATATCGAAATTCAGATGAAACAAGTAGAAGGAGATGACGATTGGAATTATGCGCCAAACGATGCTGTGGTTGCTGACTTAGATGGTGACGGCGAAATGGAGCTGGTAATTCATCGTGCCGGAGCAGGGCGTGATAATGCTCAATCAGGAGTTACGGATCCTCCGGTAATACAGGCCTATAAACTGGATGGTACATTTATGTGGGAAATAAATCTTGGAATCAACATCCGGGAAGGAGCACATTATACTCAGTTTATGGTATATGATCTCGATGGCGATGGAAAAGCGGAAGTAGTTTGCAAAACAGCCGAAGGAACATATGATGCTGTGGGAACCCCCGTGGGTAAAGCTTACTTTCCTGAATACAAAGAGAAGTATTTTAAGAATATTACTTACTTGGAGTATAATGAAAACGCAGATTATCGGAACAGCGGCGGATATATTTTATCCGGTCCGGAGTTTCTGACCGTTTTTGATGGAGCTACCGGGACTGAAATCGTAACCACCGAATACGATCCTCCCAGGTTTAGCCTGTATAATAACGGAAATGAAATTCCTCGTCTGTCACAGTCGGGAAATGAGTTGAGAGATAGATGGGGAGATAATTACGGGAATAGGGTAGATCGCTTCTTGGCATGTGTTGCCTACTTAGGAGGAGAAAATCATAGTGTGGTTATGTGTCGTGGTTATTACACACGAACAGTTTTGGTGGCTTATGACTATAAAGATAGAAAGCTCACCCGCAGATGGAAATTTGATACCTGGGGCAACACAGCTCTTAATGGTTATGCCGGTCAAGGCAATCACAACCTGCGAGTTGGCGATGTGGATGGCGATG
Organism: Porphyromonadaceae bacterium; assembly: GCA_012523295.1. Classification (GTDB taxonomy): domain Bacteria; phylum Bacteroidota; class Bacteroidia; order Bacteroidales; family Paludibacteraceae; genus UPXZ01. Next base: position 39,909 of record JAAYIT010000185.1, read on the forward strand.
GATTTGATGAAATTATTTACGGGTCTATGACTGTAGATCACGATGGAACGGGACTTTATACAACCCGAATGGGGCATGGCGATGCCATTCATTTAACTGACTTTATCCCCGAAAGACCCGGATTGGAAGTGCTTGATGTGCATGAAAATAAAGTTGACGGAACAACATTGCGCGATGCTAAAACCGGAGAGGTGATTTATCAGATTAAATCAACCGATGATGTTGGCAGAGGCATGGGAACAGATATAGATCCCAATAGCAGAGGCATGGAATGGTGGTCTTCAAGATCAGGCGGTGTACGCTCTTCCGAAGACGGTCGGGTCTTGACAAACGCAGGTGTTTCTATGAATATGGCGGCATGGTGGGATGGCGATTTGCTCCGTGAGTTACAGGATGGACCTTATGTTACGAAGTATAATTACCAAAATAACAATATGATTACACTCCTCAACGCATCTGCCGAAGCTGCTTCAAATAACGGTTCGAAAGCAAATCCTTCACTTGTAGCAGATGTGATAGGTGATTGGAGAGAAGAAGTTATCCTCAGAACTAATGACAATAAGTTTGTTAGGATCTACATGACAACCTATCCAACTGATTATCGTTTTCATACATTTTTGGAAGATCCTGTTTACAGAATGAGTGTCGTGTATCAAAACGTCGCTTACAATCAGCCCACTCATACAGGCTTTTATTTTGGAGCAGATTTAGAAAATATATTCCCTGAGAAAAACATTCTTATTGAAGAAAACACTTATACTGTCAATCCGATATTTAATGCGATAGATTACCAATGGTCCACAGGTGAAACGACAAAGGAGATAGTTCTTAATAGGTTTGATTATGAACAAGATGTGAAAAATGAGATTTCTTTGGAGATGAACTTTAGAGGACACACCTTTAAGGATACTTTAGCTTTTACTTTTATTGCACCTACAGGAACTGTTAAACTGCTTTCGGATAATGAGATTCGCTTGCTTAATAATCCGGTCAATGAATACTTAAGACTATTCTTCAATATAACGGGTAAATTTGATATTCAAATTATTTCATTGACAGGACAAATTGCCGGCAATTTCACCGTAGATGCTTCTGCGGGAGAAGTTCAGACATTTGATATTGCAAATTTAAATCAAGGAATGTACCTATTGAATATTAGCAATGACAAACAAAAACGTACAATACGTTTTGTGAAAAATAATTAATAATATAGGTTAAATTATATTGTAGCGGTCATTTTTCATACTAATAATGTCAAATTTCATATAAGAATACATCCTAGAATATCTAATTTTGTTATGCGTTACCTGCGGTAAAAAACTTCTTACTGCAGGTAATCAAAATTTATAAATCAAACTTACTATTAAATAATTAAAAAAAACGTATCATGAGAAAATTACTTACATTATTTTTAGGGCTGTTTATTACAGTCGCTTTTGTATCTTCCCAGGAATACTGGAACAGATATTTTATAGACGAGGACTTTGAAGGAGCTACAATGATGCCATCAGCATTTACAGAACGAAGCGGAGGTTCCGGAGGTTCTTCTGCCGTTTTTGGAAGAAATGCAGGTGTCGAAGTGAAAGATGGTCATGTAGTTTATACCGGTGGTTCCGGAGGTGGAAACCGCGGAGCTGAATTAGCTGTTACACCGATTAGTGATAAACCAACTGTATTTGTTGAGTTTGACTGGGATTCTGAGGGAGCTCAAGTAGGACCTAAAAACGCGACAGCAGTTTACCTGCTTGGTAGCAATCCGGTACTTGCCGATGATGAAACTGCAAATGATGATGCTATTTTGGTAATCTATGCCGTTGGGACATCCGGAAAACTTCACGTATGGAATAAAGATATTTCACCCGAAACACCACGTGTATTTGGACAAGGTGGTGGTTTATTGAGAATGACTCAAAGAGAGGAAGGTACAGAAATTATTAATCTGACAGATTCAATTAACGAAGCTTCAATAACCAATGTGGATTTTGCTGTAGGAAGCGCATATCATATCTTGGCAGAAATTGATTTTACAACTAAAAAAATTGTTTCATTGACAATCACAGATTTGGAAAATCCGGTAAATACCGAAACTATTTCTGACTTACCATTTATTGATGATGCAGCAACGGATATCGCCAGAATTGGGATTAACCAATCAAGAAGTACTCCTCACGGAAATGGTAATACCGTTCAGACAATGGCGTTAACTTTAGATAATATTCAGGTATATGAAAAAGTATTGTCATTGGGTAGAGCTGATGTTACAATTCTTTATCAAGATTTAGATGGTGGAGAAGCCAAAGCGCAACGTGTAGTTCCACAACAAGAGGTTGGATTAGAGTACTACTTATTGGCATCTGATAAAGAAACATTCGTCGCGAATGGAAATTATTACGCTTTTGATCAATCTGCAAGTACTGATAGTGTAGAAGTTGAATTGAATACCGGGGCGACTTTGATTGCTAAATTTAAGAAAACCGCCGCTACTACAGGAACTTACACTTGGACAGGTGAAGGTGAATTCTGGAATCAGCTTGATGATAATTTCACTACAGACAACACGAACAGATTAGCGTATCAAAATACCAATGCGGTAGCTTTTTCAAAAGCAGATGCTCCGATAAAAGAAGTGAACTTAAATGATGACTTGGACTTAGGAGAAGCAGATGTTACCATATCAGCTGCAGATTACGTGATTAAAGGCGCGGGAAGTATCAAAGGTACCGGAAAAGTTGTGGTTAATGAATCTGCCGATATTGGATTTAAGAACCATTTAGAAGGCGGTGTTGAACTCAATGCAGGAACATTAAGAGTTTCTCACGCTGAGGCTGCAAATCTGTTTACCGTAAAAGACGGTGTAACATTAGATATGGCGCCAAATGTTTCATACAATAAACCTATTACAGGATCTGGAGGAGCTCTTACGATTATTCCATCTTCGCAAGTTGATTATTCTTCGGATATCTCCGGAGTAGATGAAGTGAATTACATACTTCAAGTTAAAGGAAATCAATCAGGCTATTCATATTCTCAAATGCCGAGAATGAATAACAATGTAAACGGCGCGACGATAAATGTAACTACTGTTGTTGGTGATACTACTTATTTCGGAACAACGATTGATCATACGAATTCAAAAATAGTATTGGGAGACCATGTTTACTATGTTCATAACGAAAATCCACCAAACTCAGGTGACGTAACTGCACACAGACATATTGGAGCTTTATCTTCTACTTCAGAAACTTCAGGAGTATTTGGCGCAGCTCTAAGGGTTACTCATTATTATATCGGAGGATTAAATACAGACGAAGTATTTGCAGGAACATTCAATGAAAAAGGTGATAATCCTAAGTTGTTTATCTCTAAAGTAGGTAAAGGAAGCTGGACGCTTACCGGTAACAGCACGGATTTTGCAGGAAACTTTTATGTAGTTGACGGAAAACTAATTGTTGATGGTTCATTGTTTGCACCTACTTTTGAAGGTGTAGATGAAAGAGTTTTCAATGTTGCTGATACAGCTACTGTAGCCGGAATCGGTTCAATCAATATACCAAGTGCTGTAATTGATGGAACGATAGAAGGAAGTCTTAATTTCAGTAATAGCGTTGACTTAGGTCCGACATCAAAAACTGTGATTAGAATTAATGGTGAAACATCTGATAAAATAACTGCCGGTGGTGACTTCTATTATGGAGGAACACTTCAGGTAATTGTTGATGCTTTACCCGGAAATCCTGTAGATTTCAAGATTATTGATGCTCCAAATTACTATGAAGCAGATGGTGAAGGAGGTGATTTATATGGATTTAACTCCGTGGTATTGCCTTCAGAAAACTGGTCATTTGATTTCTTCTCAGGCGTGCTAACCTACAAAGGTGGTGATACGGGTGTTAAGGGAATTGATTTCAGCAAAGAAATTGAATCTATTAACTACTTTGACCTGACAGGTAAAAAAGTTAAAGAAAACCATCATGGATTTGTAATTGTAAAAGTTAAATATACCGATGGTACAAGTGGTGTGTTCAAAACTTTTAATAAATACGAAAATAAATAATAGAGTAATTATTTAAATAAAAATGTCCCTTTGCGGAAAACCTTTCCGAAAGGGGCATTTTTTTAAAAACTTAAAAACTACTTTTTCTACACAGTGTATTTGATCTTAAATACAACCCGATTATGAAAAAATTCATTCGACTTTTAATCGTATTCTCACTTGTTGTTATTCCATTCCTTTTTAATGGACAACTTTCCGCACAACGAAAAATGGAATACCTTGATAGAGGAGTAGTCGCTGTAAAAAACAATTCTGGCGGTTATTTTATCAGTTGGAGATACCTGGCTCAGGATCCCGAAGATGTGCTTTATAATGTGTATGCTCAACTTAGAGGAGGCACGTATGTGAAATTAAACCCGGAACCTCTTTCTGTTACAAATCTAACAGCCACATCGTCACAACTTGGAGCAGGAGGAAAAGTTTATGTTACTACCGTAATTGATGGAGTCGAAGGGAGTCCGAGCAAGGAGTTCTCTCTCCCAACACGAGGATATACAACTCTTTATCGCAGCGCTTTCTTGGATATTACTTACGACCCGGCGAAAGATGGATTAGAGCTGCACAAGTATTCTACAAAATTTATTTGGCCTGCTGACTTAGATGGTGATGGAGAGTATGATTATGTTGTTGACAGACTTTCTACCGATGGAACGAATACGCATAAAGTGCAAGGTTACCTTCGGGATGGAACATTATTGTGGACAATTGACATGGGGCCCAACGTGCCGATTTCTCAAGGACACAACGATATGGTGATTGCATATGATATGGATGGCGACAACAAGGCCGAAGTAATCATTAAAAGCAGCGACGGAACAGTCTTTGCGAACGGAAAAGGTGTAAATGGAATAGATGCGCCTTATGATTCAGATGGAGATGGAATTGTGAATTATGATTTGCAAAACACCAGAAATCAACCTCACTACATTACGGTAATTGATGGACTTACCGGAATTGAGAAAAATACAATTGCCATGAAGCTCCCTTCAAATTATACCCGAGATAACAAGGCGAGTTTTATGGGGACAGAATACAGCAGTCTGAATGGACATATGGGAATTTTATACTTGGATGGTAAGCGTCCGAGTGTAGGATATGTTTACTTGACACGCACCTTAGATAAACAGCATTGGTACTACGCCTCAACGTACGGATATGATAAAAATGGATCTCTCGTAAACTGGTGGAACTGGGAGCGTGGACTCACGCCGGCTGCCGAGGGACACGGTATTCGGGTAGCCGACGTAACTTTGGATGGGCGGGATGAACTGCTTGACATAGGTTATGGATTAAAATACGATGGAACTTTGGCATTTAATGCGAATATAAGTCATGGTGACCGATTCCGTACAGGTGATTTAAATCCTGAGCGACCGGGACTTGAAACTTTTGCCATTCAACAAAATGCTCCAAGTATGCTTGGGCAGTTAATTTATGACGCGGCTACCGGTGAGGCTATCCATAAGTATTATCTTTCATCTGTTGGTGATGTTGGTAGAGGTGAGTGTATGGATATTGACCCAACTCGTATCGGGTATGAATTCTGGTCAACAATGCCCAATATCTATGATGCGCAAGGAAATATTTTATTTGAAGGGAACGCGCCTTTCCCGCATGAGGGAGTTTGGTGGGATGGAGAATTAGATCGAGAAGATCTCTCCTCGCCGGATGGGAACGGATTTAATGCAGACGTCAGAAAATTTGTCAGATCCAATCGTGCATTCTCGAATCGGCTTATTGAATTTGCAAAAATGACGAATTATACGGTTAAGTCCGAATATGGAGTAAGACCGGCCTTTTTTGGAGATATCATCGGCGATTGGCGTGAAGAGGTAATATTGGAGAAAAGGGGTTCTGTCTTAGTAAATGGAGTTTCTGTGGAAACAAATCCGGGTTTTGTCGGTTTCTCCACTGACTATCCAACGATACACCGAATTTACTGTCTGATGCAAAATCCGGCTTATCGAAATCAAGCTACCACAAAAGGATATTATCAGTCGCCATTCCCTGATTTCTATCTCGGATATGATATGCCGACCCCACCCATTCCGCCAATTCATACCGCGAAGTTGACTTGGGATTCGGGTACTGCGTTTGACTTGACTTCTCCAAACTTTGTGCTTCAAGATGATGTAACTAAGTCTGTCTTTGCAAACGGAGACGATGTGATGTTTGATATTTCAGGTGATAATTCTGCGATTATTCAAATTAATTCCGATATTGCTCCTTCTAAATTGTGGGCAATGAATCCGAAAGGGAAAGATTATGAACTCGGAGGAAGCGGTAAATTGACCGGAACAATGGAGTTAGTGAAATCTCAAAATGGAAAATTTACGCTGAACGGAAACCACAATTATACCGGTAAAACGTTGATTTCGGAAGGAATCCTTTGTCTGAATGGAAGTTCAAGCAGCGAAATCGACCTGCGGGCAAAAGGTACTCTGATGGGAAATGTTGTGTTGAATGGCGGAATCATTCTCCACCCGGGGCTTAACGTAGAAGGTGGAAGACTTTCTCCCGGAAATGGGCTAGATTTAGGAAAAATTACGATAAATAGCACGGTTGTTCTGCCCGGTAAATCTACGCTTGAATTTGATATTAATCCTGATAATCCGAAGAAGAATGACTCGATTCATATTAATGGAGATTTTACAGCGAACGGTGTAAATAACATTGTTATCAATGGGTCGTTGAATCCCGGAATATATTCATTGATTACCTGGACCGGAACTTTCTCCGGGTCAAAAGATAATTTTAATATCTTGGGTATTTCCGGATTGCCTGTAAGAATGCTAATAGCCGGTAATGAAATTCAATTGATAGTGGAAGAAACACGCTCTGCCTCAGATGTAATCTGGACAGGCTCTACAGATTCCAACTGGGATTATTTGACTGAAAACTTCAAAACCATCGATACACCACAACAAAATACATTCTTTGTACAAAACGACAGTGTTGTTTTCGATGATTCTGCTCTCTCCACAAGTGTAAATCTGACCGAATCTATGATCGCGAACGGTATTTATGTGAATAACAATACAAAATCGTACATATTTACAGGAGCAGGCGGAATAGGAGGGACCGGAGGATTTGTAAAAGAAGGAAAAGGATTACTTGACTTAGGAAATATCCAAAGCACTTACACCGGAAAAACTCTATTTACAAATTCATTAGTACGAGTTAGTGGACTAAATCAATCTTCAGTTGCCGGTGTTCTCGGACAAGCTTCTGTAAATCCGGCAAACTGGGTTATGACCGATTCACGCTTGATAGTGGACGCCGTCAATTCAAATACCGATAGGGGATTAACCATACAAGGTACGGATACTATTGATGTGCCGCGTTCCAATGGAGTCGTATCCATTACCGGGATTGTTACGGGAAGCGGAGGCTTGGTGAAAGAAGGAGCCGGACAATTGAACTTGTCAAGCAGTTCGCCTAACTCATATAGCGGTGAAACTGTAATAAAAGGAGGAACTGTCGGCTTGGGAACATTAGAAATGAATAGAACCGGTTTTGGAAAAAGTGGTGTTATCAGAATGGAAAATGGCGCAAGAATCCGAATGTTCGACAACAGTGCCGATTATAACCAAAGAGCTGTCTGGTATATAACGATTCCTGAAAACAACACGGCAAGAATTGATGCTTCCAGCCGCTGTAACATTAATGGAACTATTTCAGGGGCGGGTACTCTCAATTTTTATGTGCCCTACGTACGAAATGATTTAGTTGCAAGTGGAGCTGATTTTACGGGAACAATCAATGTAACCGGAAGAGACTTCAGAATTACAGCAAATCCAATCGCGTTCCCATTAGCTTCAATAAATCTTGGCGACAATGTCTTTATGGGAGCTTATAGTTCTATCGGAGCTTCAGGAACAAATAATTCTCAAGTAGTAAAACTTGGCTCGTTAGCCGGAGCTGCTTCTTCAAAAGTAGGTGGAGGTAACTGGCACATAGGATCGAATAATAAAGATGCTGTGTTTGATGGCTCAATACTTCCGGGAGCAACGGTTACCAAATTAGGTACAGGCTCTTGGACACTTACAAATGCATCTACCACAACGAACTCATTTGTAGTCTCTGATGGTACTCTTGTTGTTAGAAATAGAATTGGCGGAGCTACCGGAACCGGAACATTGAGCGTTAGAAACTCGGCTTCATTAATCGGAACGGGAACTCTTGACGGAAATGTGTTGATGACCAATTCATCTGTTGTAATGCCGGGGTTAACCGAAACGAACTTCGGAATTCTCAATTTCAATAAGAACTTGACGCTTACTCCTAATACTACAGCGATTATCAAAGTCGGATCTTCCTCCAACGACAAACTAAAAGTCGGCGGAATTCTTTACCTGAACGGAACGCTTGATATGAGGAATTTAGGCGGTTTGGTATGGGCAGATGGAATGGAGTTTAAGATTTTCGAAGCTCCGAATATCACCGGTAATTTCTCAACTATTCTGCCTGAAACTCCGGGAGATAATCTGATTTGGGATACAAGCAGAATCAACGAAGGAATTATCGCGGTTAAAACTCCGTCAAGTGTAAAAAGAATCGACGCTTCGCAAGTGAGCATCTATCCGCAACCTGTTGGAGACTTCTGTTTTGTGTCAATAGAAAATGAAAATGCCGCTTCTGTTTTAGTTGAAGTTTTCAACTCAAATGGATCAAGAGAGATTGTTAAGTCTGAAGTACTCGGAACAAATCAGATTAAACTGAATGTTTCGAACCTTTCCGAAGGAGTCTATTTAATAAGACTTACAAACTCAGAAAATGCAATTTTCACACAGAAAATTATAAAAGAATAAAATAATTAAGGTAACTGCTCACCCCATCTTCGGATGTGTTTGAATGCCTGTAATTAGGATTAAATAGCGTGAATTTTAGTTTTCACCCATCGCGGGGTTGTTAAGTTTTTCTTTATTTCAACTATTTGAAGGGTTTCCGTCAAAAGCCGTACATAGTCCAACCACTTCAAAAGTTGAAAAATCAACTTTCCAAATAGTTGCAGACTTTTGGAATAGTTGTAAAGGCGAATAAGAAATGCGAATCAGGGGTTAAAAAATTAAAAATTAACAAATTTAAACAATATTGTTTATAAGTTTCCGTTAAGGAACATAAACCGATTAATTCACTACAATTATTCAAATTTATGTTCCCAACGGATA
>JAAYIT010000186.1 GCA_012523295.1 Porphyromonadaceae bacterium
TGAAATCTTAATGTTTTATTTTTGTCACACGAAATCCAGTAGAACCCAAAATTAATTAAAGAGAAGTTTAAAATCGATCGTTGGCTATTGATAAAAAGTTTGATTATTTGCTTAACTTTGTAACTGCTTACCTCCTTGGAACAGGTTTCTAATGCAGTTTTTGAGTTGAAATCAGTTTGCTGATAAGTTATATATTTGTTATAGAGTCACGCAAAATCGTTCTTGATAAATTCTATTAACATCGATAAAAACGATACAATCCCCCCTTTAGGGGTAATGGCATTAAGCTAAGGCATATTTTTCTGATTTTATGATGTTTATCCCCGTTATACGATGCAATGTCCGTAGGACATTCCTTTGAATAACCCCCAATTTTAATTGGGGGTGAATTGGTCAAATCACATCAAAACTCTGTAAGAGTTTTCCTAAAAACATAATGGAGAACGCCTACAGCGTTCTTTGTTTGGATGTATTGCCTACCCCTAATTCACATTAGGGGTTATTCACGGGCAACTTCTACGAAGTTAAGATTGTATTATTTGATGATAAATTACTTTATATTTAGCTGTAAAACAAATATTTAAAGTTTAACTTAATGACATTCCCTTAGGGGCTGAGTGGTTGCTAAACTTTACGTGCTTTTTAATCTTTTTCATCGCCCAATCATAATGACTTGAAGTAGCTGAAACACAGTAAGCGCCGAGTGTGGAAGTGCCTGTCCAGTCGAACTTGTTTTTGGCAAACAGTTCGTCGTTAGAAAAACTTTCTATCAAAGCCATTACTTCTTGATGGCTTTTTTTAAGAAGCGTTTTTGCATTATCAAGCGATGTGTTTTGGTGTTTTTTCCAAAACTGAAAATTCATCGCAGGGTACGTTTTCCAATTATACGGCTCGGGTAAAAAGGCTTTTCTGTTTCCTCGACAATTGGCTGTAATCCAATTTAGTAACAACTGATGCCATTCGTAAAGATGCACAAGTACATCGCGTAGATTTTTATCTCGGCTCCAATGCGCTTCCTTTCCTGCCGACGCCATTTCAGAGCTGAACGTAGCATTTTGCAGTTCATCACTCATTGTATCAATAAGTTTACACAGTTTTTCAAACTGTCCGTTTCCCGCAGTTATCAAATCTGCTTTAGTTGTTGCTCTTGCCATGTTGTTGATTATTACTAAAAATATTTCAGTTATAGGTCAAGACTATTTTTACACAAATCTCTCCAACTCTTTCAAGCTGATTTTGCCTTCATAAATCGCTTTTCCAAAGATTACGGCAGGAATTCCGGCTTCTTCTAATTGTTCGATATCTCCAATATTACTCACTCCCCCACTCGCTATCAAATACGCGTCAGGCAGGCTGCGAAGGATGTCTTTATATAGATCAATGGCAGGCCCTTCGAGCATACCGTCTTTACTGATGTCGGTGCAAATCACCTTCGTTATTCCTTGTTGGAAATATTGATTGAGAAACGGCATTAACTCAATATCGGTCGTTTCAGTCCAACCTCCGATAGCAATTTTTCGGTCTTTCACGTCAGCGCCAAGGATGATTTTTTCAGCGCCGTATTTCGCAATCCACGACGTAAAAATTTCAGGATTCCGTACCGCTATACTTCCACCTGTAACCATAGCGGCACCGCATTCAAAGGCTATTCTTAAATCATCATCAGATTTTAATCCGCCACCAAAATCAACAATTAAATTTGTTTTGGAAGTAATGCTCTCTAAAACTTTATAGTTGACTATGTGCTGAGCCTTTGCTCCATCTAAATCAACTAAATGCAATCTTCTGATTCCTGCATCAGCAAACATTTTGGCTACTTCTAACGGGTTTTCGTTGTAAACTGTTTTCTGTGAATAGTCACCTTGTGTTAAACGGACACATTTCCCATCGATAATATCAATAGCCGGTATAATTTCAATCATTTTTAAAAAATTTGAAGAATTTTGAGATAGAAGTAAAAAGAACAATGATGTGGTCTTAACTTTTTCTTACAATTACAAATTGAAAATTCCGATTTATCGGAACTGACACTTGTGTAGCGGCATTTTGCAATTTGTAAGTCACAATGGTCAATGCCGCTGAAAGCGTCAGTGCCCTTATTAACTAACAAAATTCTAATCTAACATTTCTTTTCCTTCGTAATAGTTTATAAAAGCCTGGTTTATAAGGCGGGTTCCACCCGGAGTAGGATAATTTCCGGTAAAATACCAGTCGCCGGTATGATTGGGACAAGCAATATGTAAACCCTCAACTGTCTGAAATACAATCTCTAATGGACAATCAACTTCTTTGGGCGTTAAAATTTCAGCTATTTTAGCCGAAACCTCTTCTTGGGTAAATGGCTCATATATTTTCTTTACATAATTCACCATTTGCTCCTTTTTCAAATCCTTTTGTTCAAGACATTTTCGATACACCTCATCAATTATGTGTTGTTTTCCGGTTTCTTTAAGGAGCGCAATTGCAGCTCTGAAAGCACAGAATTCACTCATTTTTGACATGTCGATTCCATAGTAATCCGGATAGCGCACTTGGGGTGAAGATGATACGATTACTATCTTCTTGGGTTCCAAGCGATTTATTATGGACAAAATGCTCTGTTTCAGTGTAGTACCTCGAACGATAGAATCATCGATAACGATTAAATTATCTTTTTTCCCTCTGCGAATGGAGTTCCAAGTCACATCATACACGTGCTTCGCAAGATCATTTCGCTCTTTATTTTGTGAAATGAAAGTACGTAATTTTATATCTTTTATCAGTACTTTCTCGATATGAGGATCAATTCCCGTAAGCCTTTTTATCCCTTGGGTCATACCGTAAAATGCTACTTCGGCCGTATTTGGAATAAATGAGAATATGGAATTTTCGATTTCACCGTTTACAGACCTTAAAATTTGTTTTGACAATGAACCTCCCAGCTTTTTTCGCTCATTGTAAATGTCCAAATCATTTCCGCGTGAGAAATATATTCTTTCAAACGAGCATGCTTTTTTCTCTTGCGTAGGAATTCGAATGGTATCAAAACTAATATGACCATTCTTTTTTATAATCATAATCTGCCCGGGTTCCAATTCGTGGATATTTTCCTCATTTACTCCCATTACTGTTTGCAAAGCAGCACGTTCGGAGGTTACCACAGCAATTTCATCATCGTGATAATAAAATGCTGTCCTTATTCCATCCGGATCACGAAACGCGAAAGCATCGCCGTGTCCTAACATTCCACAAATGACATATCCACCATCCCAATACTTTTCAGATTTACGGATAAATGATGGTATATCGAGCTGTTCTTCTATTTTTCGTGTAATTACAACATCATTTGTATAGCGTTGCTTGACCTGATTGTATTCTTCTTGAACTTCCTTGTCAAGCTTGTTTCCGAGTGATTCAAGCATTAAAAATGTATCTGCTTTGTCACGTGGGTGTTGACCTTGATTAATGAGTCGTTCGAATATTTCATCAACATTTGTCAAATTGAAATTTCCGGCTAAAACAAGTGTACGTGCTTTCCAGTTATGTCTGCGTAAAAACGGATGGATATAGGAAACGCCGCTCCAATTGGTTGTGCTATACCTTAAGTGCCCTAAATACAGTTCTCCGGCAAAGGGGAGATTTAATTTCGCATAATCAGGGTCGTCCAATTGACCATTCATCTGTTCAAGTCTATCATGAATACCGCTGAATATCTGCTGAATAGCGTTTTTTCCATCTATACGTTCTCTCCAAATATACTCTTCTCCGGGAGGAATATCCAATTTTAAGGAAGCAATCCCCGCGCCCTCTTGCCCGCGATTATGCTGCTTTTCCATTAAAAGATACATTTTATGCAGTCCATACTGCCATGTATCGTATTTTTTTTGATAATAATCTAATGGCTTCAAAAGCCTGACCATTGCTATTCCACACATATTTTACTCTACTGTTACTGATTTAGCTAAATTTCTTGGTTGATCCACATTACATCCTTTAACTACTGCTATATGGTATGCGAGCAACTGAAGGGGTATAACCGCCAGAAGCGGTGATAGGCACTCTTCCGTATCCGGAATTGAGATTGAGAAATCCGATAAATTCTTAACTATTTCATCACCCTCGGTGATTATTGATATGATTCTGCCTTTACGCGCTTTTATCTCCTGAATATTACTTACTACTTTTTCATATGTGGCTGATTTAGTGGCAATTACAACTACAGGCATTTCTTGACTGATTAATGCTATAGGACCATGTTTCATCTCTGCCGCAGGATATCCTTCAGCATGAATGTAAGAAATTTCTTTCAGCTTTAAAGCTCCCTCCATGGCAACCGGAAAATTATATCCTCGTCCCAAATAGATAAAATTACTTGCATAAGTAAATGTTTTGGAGAAGTCTTTAATAGAATTTTCCTTTTCTAATATTGCAGTTATTTTATCGGGTATCTGATTAAGTTCCTTTATTAACTTTAGATAATTCTCTTCCGATAAAGTTCCTTTTTCTTTTCCAATAAGAAGTGCAAGCATCGTCAAGACCATCACTTGAGCGGTAAATGCTTTCGTAGATGCTACTCCTATCTCAGGCCCAACATGGGTGTAGCATCCGGAATGGGTGTTTCTTGGTATTGATGAGCCTACCACGTTACATATTCCAAAAATAAATGCACCATTTTGTTTAGCCAGCTCCACGGCTGCTAATGTATCGGCTGTTTCTCCCGATTGAGAAATAGCAATTACAACATCATCTTTATCGATTACCGGTTTTCTGTACCGAAATTCTGAAGAATACTCAACTTCTACCGGTATCCGAGCATACTCTTCAATGATGTACATACCAATTAGCGCAGAATGCCATGAAGTACCGCAAGCAGTAATTATTATACGTTTTGCATTTAAAAATTTATCTTTATTGTCAATAAATCCCGCGAGTGTTATATTGTTAGAATCCACATTCACCCGTCCTTTCATACAATTAGATAAAGTCTGAGGTTGCTCAAAAATTTCTTTAAGCATAAAATGCGGAAATCCACCCTTTTCCAGTTGACTGAGCGTAAGTTCCAGTTTGTTTATCTCAGGGAATTTTTCAACATTTCCTATAGTTTTAATCTTCAGCGGTTTATTTCTTTCTAATGTTACTATCTCTTCTTCTCCGATATAAACAACTTTATTTGTATATTCAATTATTGGAGTAGCATCCGAACCAACAAAATATTCATCTTCACCAATACCCACTACTAACGGACTTCCTTTTCTCGCAGCTACAATCATATCCGGATTGTTTTTGTCAACAACAGCGATGGCGTATGCCCCTACTACCTCATTCAGCGCTAACTGAACAGCAGTTGGCAAATCAACTCTGTTGGTATTTTTCATAAACTCTATCAGTTGAATCAGCACTTCAGTATCTGTGTCACTCTGAAAAGTAAAGCCATGTTCAGTAAGTCCTTGCTTAAGAACTGAATAATTTTCTATTATACCATTATGAATGATTACAAGTTCTTCTGATTGGGAATAATGTGGGTGGGCATTAATCTGATTTGGTTCACCATGGGTTGCCCAGCGTGTATGAGCTATCCCCACTGTTCCTTCTATGTTTTTTTGCTCTGAAAAGATTTCTAAATCGGATACTTTCCCCTTCGATTTGTACACTTTAAGATTTGTTCCGTCATGCAATGCAATACCGGCACTGTCATAACCTCTATATTCCAATCTTTTGAGACCTTTGATAAGGATTGGATAAGCTACGCGGGAGCCAATATAACCTACAATTCCACACATTACCTCAGAAAGGATTGAATGAACGAATCACTTGATCTGAGAATACCAGTTCTCGAGTTTCATGGGGTTTCCCTGTCTGCCGGGCCCTCTGAGCACA
>JAAYIT010000187.1 GCA_012523295.1 Porphyromonadaceae bacterium
ATTCTGAATTTTAACTACTTACCTTTAGTGCAAGGTGCAAGTCTATCTATATATAGATACTTGCACCTTGCACTAAGTGCTGACATTCCTCCTACGGCATAATAACTTGAATATTATAGGGTATGGTTTAAATGAAAACGCTATATTTGCATCTAATAATGTCAAATGTTTGACTAAATAAGCCAAATATGTCAGAAAGAAAAGTCACCAATAGGATTAAGGTCGTTTTAGCTGAAAAAGCCAAAACCAATCGCTGGCTTGCGGAGAGAATAGGTAAAAATGAAACAACCATCTCCAGATGGTGTTCCAGCAAAGCGCAACCCTCGGTAGAGGTGTTCGGGCTTATAGCGGAAGCTTTGGATGTGGATGTGAGAGCGTTGTTGAATACGACTAAAGAGTAAATAATTATGAGTTCCAAGTATTTCATAACAAACAAAGGCGACAAAACACTGTCCAAAATTATTACGGGTATCCTACCTACCAAGGCATCATCATTACATTTTTTAGTTGGATATTTCTATTTTTCCGGCATTGAGGAGATATACGAAAACATCCAGGATAAAAATATGCGTATTCTTGTCGGATTAGAAATGGAAGCTGAATTACAAAACCAAACGTACAATCTCCATTCTTTCGTCAAAAAACAAAAGTCATCAAGGCAAGACATCCGCTTTGATAATTACGAGAGTATTGTAAATTTGTTTACAAAAACCGATTACTTTGAAAGCAAAAAAAAGCAAGAAGCTTTTAAAATTTATTTTGAAAAAATAAAAAACGGAACGCTTGAAATTAGAAAGACCAAAGACCCATCACACGCTAAAATGTATATTTTTTCTTACAAGGATGATTTTAGCGAAGATGGAGAAACTCCCGGCTCGGTAATTACAGGTTCCAGCAATCTCACGTACAGCGGATTAAGCGGACAAAACGAAATTAACGTTCGCTTTCAGGATAAGGCAGAATACAACGAAGCAATGGGGATATTTGAGAAGCTTTGGGAAAATGCCATTGTTTTAGCGGATAAAGAACACATTGAAGAATTTGAAGATAATGTAATCAAACATACTTGGTATGAAAAGATTTATCCACCCTATCTGATGTATTTACGTGTATTGTATGAATACTTCAACATAGACACTTCCAAACGAATAAGAACACCTCACGATATTACTGGTGGTAGATTTTTTGATTTGAAATATCAGGAAGATGCTGTGAGAATGGGATTAGATACCATTAAAAAACACAACGGCGTGATTATTTCAGATGTGGTTGGTTTGGGTAAAAGTATCATCGGTTCAGCAATAGCCAACAATTTAAACCTGCGTACTATCATCATTGCTCCGCCACACTTGGTTTCACAATGGGAAGATTACCGGACAGACTTTGGTGTTAAAGCAAATGTTTTTAGTCGGGGTGTAATTGGAAAGGCGTTAGAATACTATTATGCAAGAGTAAGAGAAAACGAACAATGGCTCATTATTATTGACGAGGCACATAATTATAGAAACGAATACACGCAAGACTACGACAATCTAAAAAATCTTTGCATTGGAAATAAAGTTATGTTGTTGACGGCTACGCCTTTCAACAATCAGCCTTCGGATATTTACTCGATGATAAAACTGTTCCAAATTCCAACCAAGTCAACGCTTCAAACCGTTGACAACCTCGGACTAAAATTCCGTGACTTAATAAACACTTACAAGGCATTAAAAAAACAACACAAGGACAAAGCAATCAGCAAAGATCAAATGAAATTGGCGATAGACAGCATTGCCAGCCAAATCAGGACTATTATTTCACCTTTAATCATTCGGCGTTCACGTATTGACTTGGACGGAATACCTGCTTACAAGGAAGACTTAATTAAGCAAGGCATTGAATTTTCAGTTGTCAATCCACCTGAGTTACTTGACTACCAATTAGGGGAATTAGAAGGACTATATATCTACACTTTACAACGTATTTCTCGACAAGCAACTGATGATAACACAGAAGAAGTTGATAGGCGGGACTATGAACAAACAGAAGATATCCACGATGAAAATTTAGATAAGGAAGATTTCAAAGCTTCGCGATATAAGCCTATAATGTATGTTTTGCCCGAACACGAGGAGAAGGTAAAAAAGACAGTTGAGGAAGCAGGATTTGAATACAATCTTTTCAAAGGAACTCAACGAAACTTGGCTAAATTTATGCGTACATTGCTGGTGCGTCGATTTGAAAGCTCGCAGTATGCATTTATGATTTCGCTGAATAATATGCTGGACAATTGCAAGAACATTGTTGCTTGGGCTGAAAAAAGGGGAACTGTTCCCGTTTTCAAAAAAGGAATGTTACCTGACATTGAAGAACTATACGAAACCACCAACGATGTTATTCCTGAAATGATTGATGATGAATTGGAGAGCGCCATTAAAAAACTTCAAGCCAGAGGGATGTTTGAGATTAAAACAGAATATCTTAAACCGTCTTTTTTTGAAGATTTAGATGCTGACATTGTGTTGCTTCAAGACCTAAAAGACAAATGGCAAAAAGTTATACACGATCCCAAACTTGACACATTTATTGAAATTTTTTCAAAACAATTAGACATTGACACGGATAGAAAAATCAATGTTTTCAGCCAGTTTGCAGACACTATAACTTATTTAGGTGAAAAGTTAGTAGATGAAAACCTTCCGGTATTCTCGTATTCGGCAGGCAGTGCTACTGCAAGAAACAAAGAAATTATCAAAGCTAATTTTGATGCCGGAGTGAAAGACCATTTACAACTTGACCAGTACAAAGTATTGGTAGCCACAGATGCTATTTCGGAAGGATATAACTTGCACCGTGCAGGAACGATTTTCAACTACGATATTCCATACAACCCCACAAGAGTAATTCAGCGTATCGGTCGTATCAATCGTATCAACAAAAAAATGTTTGATGAACTGCACATATTCAATTATTTCCCTACTGCTATTGGAGAGGCCGAAACACGTACAAAACAAATATCTACCCTCAAAATGGATATGATACACGCCA
>JAAYIT010000188.1 GCA_012523295.1 Porphyromonadaceae bacterium
AACGGTTCGGGGCTTGGCGTTCGGGCGGGATTAGAAGCACAAACTTTCAACCTTGCACCAAAGTTAATAAAAAGCGATAACGTTCAATTTACCACGTCACCCCGCCTGACGCCAAACCCCTGTTATAGCCAGTGGTAATTTGTTCACGGTTTTATGTCCCACTTTATTGGTTTCAATCTGTCAGCAACAACTGTCAAACTTTTCAGTATGTCCATTTCGTTTGGAAGTTTGCCAAAAACCAATTCGCTGAAACTGTCTGTATAAACGGTCTTGATTTTGTTCCAAGTGTCTGCTGTGTCTGAAAATATGAGTGCTGTCGTTGGGTGATTGGCTAACCATTCGTTGTTGTTTTTGAAACTTGCAATGTCGTCATTGGCTACACGCAAAAGCATAGTTTCAAATTCGTCTGACTGGAAAAACGATTTAAGTTCTTCGTCTTTCAGCATTAAATGAATGTCGTAAGTGTGCCTGATTTTGTTCCGCAAATCTGTAATTGGGTCTTGTGTTTGAGAGAAACGAACCAAACTCATTATTTTTTCGCATAACGTTCTTTTAGGGTTCAATACCAACACTTCAAAGGGATTCATTTCGTATTCGTCAATAAGCGTTTGTTGGTTGTTCTGCAACATCATTTCGTAAATGAAAGAATTTACTTGTGCTGTTGTGTATGGCTCAAAATGTCCGAACCAAGTGGATTCTACAATGATTATATCCCGAACCTGTCCAAAATGTCCTGTAAAAAATCGTGGATAGTTGTGTGCCGTTTTTCGTATCATTCCAACTTTGTTGGTGATGCCGTCTATTTCAATTTCGGGAAGCGCATCGGAAACGCATTTGGAAATCTTTTTGATTTTGTTTTTGAGTTGGTTTGCTGTTTCGCTTTCTTTTCGCAATACAACCAAATCAATATCTTCAGAAAATCGTTGTATCAAATTGAAACATTTTGATAACGCTGTTCCGCCTTTGAAAATAGTTTCTTTGCCAATTTCATTTTTGAAAATGTTATTCAAAGCATACGTTACCCAATAATCTTTTTCAATGTAAATTTCTCGTATGCCTTTTTGCTGTGATGTAGCAATCAAGGCATCTTGAAACAGTTCTTTATTTTCGTGTAATCTCATTTTATATTCCAATTTTCTGCGGTTGGTAATAACTTTTTTTCAAATCCATATTCGTATTCCGAAAGCGTATTTAAACTCTTTTTTAATGCTGTCAAGTCGCTTGATGTTTTTATGTTTTCCAACAACGCACCCAAAAAACCTCTCACTCTTGGTGGATATGCTAAACTGCATTTCACCAACAGTTTTATTTCACTCGGATTGAGTTCTTTCAGTTTTTTTGAAAGGATTTTGATTGCCGAACTTTTATCCAAATCAGGAATTTGTTTGAAGTCCTTTAATGCGTCTAACAATTCCAACAAGTAAAAATTATTGTCTGTTACGTCCACATAGCTTTTTACAGGCGTTGCCTTTATGTTGCCACTTGAAACTGTAATTCGTTTATTTCTGCTTGCGATTTTTATATTCTTAGGAATTTGTGTCGTCAAACTTAAACGGTTGTATAGCGAAGTTCCCGTTATGTAGGCAATACGTTTGCCTTTTTCAAACAAATAAAGTTTTAAAAGTTCTTCTTCGTTGGGTTTGAGTTCGCCAAAAACGGTTTTCTTTGGCTTATAAAACACACCTGTTGAAATTCGCCTGATAACTCCTTTCGTAATCAGCCGTTCAATTGCTTTGGCAGCCGCAATAAACTCCTGTGGTTCAACCGACAACTGCTCGTATTTAAACGTAGTGCCTTCGGATAACTTGCTGATTTTCTTCTGTATTTTTTGTGTAACTCCCATTGCTTCGCAAAGGTAGGAAGAATTATTGAATTGTCAAGTAAAAGAAATAGAATACTTGACATTTTAGATTGTTCTACAAATCAACTATCGTCATTCTTGGCAATGGCAATGGTCGGTAAATCTTATCTCCAAAATGGTTAATAAATTTGCTTTCTTGATCATTCCATTTAAACCCCGGTCTTGCTAAGTAGTATTCATTTTGTTTTGTAGCAGAAACTACATAGCAATAACCTATACCATCTATTGAAGAATAAATAATTTGTCCTTTGTCTGCTTTGTCAGCAAATCGTCCGTTTTCTCTGTTATGGGTTGAACGTCTGAAAGCATTGCAAACTTGATAGGCAAAATAATCTAATTGAGTGTCTAAGTTTCTTGTCGCTTGTTTTAAGTTTTTAGCTTTCTCTTTTACTTGTTCAATTAAAGTGTTTAGGTTTTTGTCAATATCTGTTGTAGATGCCCAACCTAAATAATGTAATGTGTTTAGCAATAATGTTTTCAAATATGGTTTTTCATCTTCTTTCCAATAAATATTTGAAATGCAAACAATAGTGCTGATTAGTGCATCTCGTTGTAATTGCTCAAACTTTTTTCGTGTGTAGTCAAATGTATATTCCTTAAAACCATTTTTTGACAACCTTAAAAAATCGCCAACAATGTTTAGGCAACAACCTTTTACATTATCGTTTTCATAATCGCCAGTTACAGGCAAATAAGTAAAGAAAAGCTGTTGTTGTTCTTCTTCTATTTTCTCTGATTTCCCGCCAAATTCGTGTATAAGTTCTAACGCAATTAAATACTTTGTTATGTCTGTTAAAGTCAGTTTGTAGTCCGATACTTTTGTGTCTTTAAACAAAAGGTCGTGATGAAAATAGCCGTAAAGGTTTTTGAAAAAGTTTTTGAGTTTTCGTTTGTCGGATTCTAAAATTTTTAATGGAACGCTTTTTTCTTTTTGCACTTCGTTTTCATCATTGCCGCTTATGTTGCTAATATCTTCTTCCTGTTCGTCCGTTCTTATGTCGGCTTCTAAATCCAAACTTTGTGTGTGAGCCAATTTAAGGGCATCTAATACACGAAGCGAAGGCGATAAAAGCAAAGCATTTTCGTGTAACTGCGAATTAGGTTCTATCGGTTTGTAGCCTGATAAGTCATAAAGTTGTGATTGGTCGGCTGTTTTCTTTTCTTCTTTCTCGTTTAATTTGTTTTTTGATGTATGGATAACGGAAGTTCCGTCTTCTTTTTCGCTTTCGTCAATAATGGCGTAATGAATTAAATCAAGCACATTCCGTAATTCGCCACTTTGAAGCTGTCCGCATAATCTTTCAAGTTCTGCATTTTTCGGATTTGGGTGTGTCTTTGCAATAGTGAAATAATTGCTGACAATTATTTTGTTTGAAAGATTTTTATTGCCGTCTATGCTTTGTATTTGTACATACCGAAATTTATTTTCGTCAATATCAAAATTTATTTCGTGTTGTGGTTTCAGCAATTCTATTTCTTGGCTTTTAATAAATTGATTGTTGCTGTCATACATTGCAATAGAAACAGGTTTGTCAAATCCTTTGCTTGTATAGAGTGTCAAAGTTGAATAATTGATTTCGGCTGCTAATAGCTTTATTGGGAATTGATTGTTCTTGATGATTGCCTGTTCTATTGAAATTTTGTTGTTCGCTGTAAATTTAGAAAGTGGTTTTTTACTGTTTCTTTTCAGTTTTAAGCCAATCTTCTCTAGGATATTTCCCTTGTCAGATTTGATAAACAATGAAACTTCTGCGTTTGCTGAATTGGAAATTCCTAATCCTGCCGAAGTAATATTTGCACTACCAAACAAACAAAATTCTTTGTTGTTTTTGGTTTTGAAGTGCAAAATTTTAGCGTGTAGTTTTGATTGCTGTTTTGCCCCGATATTTCTGCACAAATCCAATTCTTTCCAATCGTAAAAAGCATACTTTTTTTCATTTGGCAATTCCGTAGGAATTGTGCCGCTTTCGTCAATTACGACATTGATTTGTGCATTAGGAAAAGTGCTTTTTATTTCTTCTAATGCCTTGCCTTGTGTATCATAGTAAGGCGAAACGGCTGTAATTTCAATTACATTTTCATTTGCCGTAAATTGTTTAACCTGTTGCCAAATGGTTGTTTGTTCTGTGTTGTATAAAAAAGCTGCTTGTTCGTTATTGGGTAAATCTAAAAACTGAAAGTCTGCGGCTTTTGGCAATTCCATTAACCATTGAGAATGTTCCGCAATCCAACGTGTTGTTTTTTCGCTTGCTATTCCTTTTGTTGTTGCACTAAGTTTTGAAACATAATTCCACGCTGCGGAAAATACAGGTTCGTTTTGCGATTGCTTAATGTCAAAATGAAAAGCACCCCAAATTTCATCATTACTGCCGTTGCCAGAATTTGTAAGATTTCCAGAGCCAACAAGTAATAAGCCTTCTTTCTCGCCAAACAACAACCAAATTTTCGGGTGAAAAATGTTTTTTTCAAAAACAGGATAAAGTGAATATCCTGTTGCTAATTTCATTTCATCGCCTGTTGCTTGTTGCATTAGTTCAGAATAGAAATGTCCGTCAATAAAGACATTTACATTTCTAATTCCACAAGAACGCAACCACTTCATTACTTTCATTTCAAAGAAATAAAAGTCAAAACTGAAAGTTGTGAGTATGCAGGAATGGTATCGTCCGTTACCAATAAGTGAAAGTATATTGTTTCGTTTGATAGCCATTATTGGTAAACAACTTTTGTGTGTAACTCTGTAATTATTCCTTCGTCATTGATAACCTGCAAATCAAAAAGCAAATTTCGCAATGCGTTCATTCGTGGCGAAGTCCAACGTGCAGGAAAAATATCAATGAGGCGTATCATTTGTTCTTCAATGATAAATTTGTTAGTCGCCTGTGTGCCGCTTCCCATTTTTCGCAGGGCAATCATTTGGTGGCGGTAAATAATGTTTTTATGAATGAAAAACGAACTAAAATCTTCTACGTCATTTTCCAGATGATTTGAAATTGCAAATAATCCGTCAGCCATATTTCCATCTCTGATAATTCCGTTTCGGCTCAAATATTCTTTTAGCTGTGGCAGTTGCTCTTTATTGTTGCCATAAAGTTTGAAAAGCAAATCAAAACCGATTTTTGCATTCTCCTGTGGTGTGTTGTTTCTGTCTATTTGTTCCAACAAATCAATTTCAGTTTCACTAATGCTCGTAATGTAGTTTTCAAGAGTTTCGGCTTCTTTGTTCTTTCTTTCCTTGTTGATTAGTTTTGAAAAATCGCTAATGAATTTTGGCAAATATTCTTCCGTATGTAAAGTTTCTAAATATTGAAGTGTGCCGTAAAAAATCAATCCGCAAGCAAACTGCCAGTATTCGTTTAGTTGATAACAATACCAACCAATATCAGTGTTCTCTTTATTTTCAAATTTCTTTTCGTAACATTCATCAAGATAAACATACCAGTTATATTCCTGACTGTTTTGGTTTGCTGTGGAAAGCAAAGAAGTAATTGTATTTCTTCTGTGAAATGTAAATTCTTCTTCAATTTCTTTGCTCGGATAATCCTTGTCTAAAAGCATTTCAACGTATAGTTCCCATTCTGTGCTTTCGGGATTTATTTTGTCAATAGCAAAATAGTTAATCAGTTCGGGAATGTCTCTGTTGGATAATTTTCCTTTTGTGATGCAGTTGTAAAAAAGTGCTTTTATTTCGTCTGTTAGTCCTTCGTCAAAAGCGTCAGCTAATTGTTTTCCCGAAACTTTTTGTCTTGGGTGCGGTTGTGTGATGTTAAAAATAATATCACCTTCATCATTCTCGTAACGAACAACTAATGAAAGTGCGGACATTGCACCAAAGTAATATTGTCCGAAAGCACCTGACGGATATTTCCAGTAAGTTTTTTCGTTTCCGCTGTCTTTGTCTGCTCCTGCGGCTAAATCAAATGTGTGTGATGTTGCGTTGTTAATGAGATTGGAAGCGAAGTCGCTGCCTGTAATTTGTGTTATACCTTTTCGTTCATTTTGCATTAAAAGGGCAATCAGTAATTCAGCTCTGCGAATGAAACGATATTGTTCTGTCTGATTTCCTTTCTTCTCTTTTTTGAAGTAGAAGTCAATAAGCCAGCAATAAAAACCGTAATAGCGAAGTCGGTTAGTCAAGTTGGAAAGTCCGGGCAACATTGTTGCGTAAGTCGCTTCCGATGTTACTTGAAGTCCTAAAGGGTCAAGTCCTGTAATTAAGTTTACATTTTCGCCCCAAAATGGATATATGGAATTTCCTTTTTGTAATACTGCCATAGTTTAATTTCTATTCGTCAGCCCGATAGTAGCACGGTCGCCCTACCATTGGCTATAACTCTTAAATATACGCAAAAATAACATGTATTTTTAAACCACTAAATGATTTTATCAAGAAATCGCTAACAAATTAAAATCAAACCTGATGTGTATGAATATTTTATTGCGTGTTATTTGTATTTATATGAGAATATACGTAGTATTGTGTTTACGTCATATTTTATAATAATATTCAAAACACGCAATGCCATTTGATCTGGATAAATATAAATTTGAGGTAGGTAAGCATAAGGATAAAAGTGTGATTTGGGTGCAATTCACTAATGATGCCTCTTTGAGAAATGAATTGAAACAAGCCTTTCCGTCCTCAAAGTTCAGTTGGTCTAATAAATGCTGGTATCTCAACGATGTTAAGGCAATCAGAGAGAAGCTTGGCTTGCGCGTAAAAACAGCATTTGAAAAAGTTGATACCGGACAGATTGCTGAAATCAACCGCCCCGCATTACAACGTATGCACGAAACCCCCGCTGGCGTAAAGCCTTGCTTTATGCCAGGTCAACAGACCGGAATATAACTTTATTCCTTTTCCAGCAATTATGTATTTGCAAAATATTTCCCGCATAAACTTTATTTTACTACGATTAATCCCAATAACTTCTGCTGGCGCAAATACCGCTGAGGCGGCACAGGTTTTATAATTTATGCCTTGCCCAACAGGGTGAAATTCTGCTGTTTTGTTATTTGTTCATTGGCATAAAACTATAAAAAAACAGTTTTTGCTCCCTGCTTTCTGTTTTTTGCTTTTGCAAAGCAAGGCACGGTTTACAAAACTGCGCCAGGGGATTTGGTTGACACTCTCTAATTAGAGCCATTACAGCGCCAACTTTGTTGGGTCTTGAAAGTTGGTAAGTTTGTGTAGCATAATTCAGAACTTTTTCTTTTTTACCAAATTCTAATGAGTATCTTTTGATTTCTTTTTTAGCCATTGATAAATGCGTTAAATTTTGTTTTATATTTAAAATCAATGGAGTTATCTACGAATACCAAATTTTCTTTTTGTTCTTTGGTTGGTTTGGGTGCGTTCCCTTGCTTTTTGAACAATAGGATGTATTCAAAATCTAATTTTACAATTCCATTTCTAGGATGTGGGTAACTTCCCATGATACTTGCTCCACCTGAAGTATTTATGGTAGTTTGTTTTTGCCAAATGATTTGTCCCATAAAGTCAAAACCAACTACCTCACAAAACTTGATAATTTCGGTATGTATAGGAATAATCTTGTAACGTCCGTAATATATTGAACGAGCAAATTGGTCTCCGATATTTACACAAAGGCGACATCCTTTGTGTAAAACACGGAAGCATTCCTGCCATGTCAGGTTCAAATGATTAATGTAAGTTTCATAATCATCGTGAAAGCCGATTTGATTTTCTGTTCCATAATCTTTTAGTTGCCAGTAAGGTGGAGAAGTCGCAATCAAATGAACGCTTTCGTCTTTGAGCTCGCTCATGTGTCTGCTATCTCCGTTTATAATTGTATGCTTGGTTCTATTCAACATTTTTTTCTTTTTGTTAATTCAAGTTACAACTGCAAATGTTCAAAATTACTTCGGGTTGCTTTTAGGTGGAGCGAATCGCATTGCTGACAACTTCTTCCTATACGCTACTAATTTACAACTTGCGTCAAAAATAAACAAGTAAAGTAACTTGCATCAGCTAAAAAACTCGTTCAGTTTACCTGAAATAAAATATTAATAGAGCATACTGATTGTCAGCCATTAAAAAATCCCTGCACCGTTTTCGGTGCAGGGATTTTTTAAATGTAAGAACCTGTGTTGATGCACAGCAGACCGGGCAAATTCACAGACTCACGAATCTGTAAACCTGACTTCCCAATCAGTTTAACGTTACCATTTTAACGTTCCATGCATTGACTTTCAGAACCGGTTTATCTGCTTTTATATCAGCCAGATAATATGTTGCATCATAGCTGCGGGTTTCTCCCGGAAGCAGTGAAATGTAGTTGTCGCTCCAGTAAACCGGCAAAACAGGTGTGTCGGTTGCCGGGTCAATCAAATCGAAGAAAGTGAAAAAAGCAATGGTATTGGTTGGGTTCGTAACTTTCAGTTCAACTTTACCCTGATCGGTTCCCTTTTCAAATTTGTAATCATACTCCAGCTCAATTTCAGGAAGATTGTTGAGCGCGGTGAAATCGGCATAATCTTTCGGCGGAGTGTGGAAGGGCCATTCAAGCTGTTTGGCAGCTTCATAGTCAAGCTCATCCGGTTTGGTTGAGAGCCAGTAAATGCTGTTGTCAATTTCCCGGTTTTGGCTGTCAAAAATTCTTAAATCAAGGAACCAAACAGACGTAAGCTCTTCAATTTCAGGTATTTTGTAAATAAACTTCGATATATTGGATTGGATACTGCCATTCCACTTGTCGGAGAAAATCTCTTTTGAATTAATATCAAAAGCCCTGATTTGCACTGTAATGTTTTCTGCATCATGCAGGTCTTCGTTGGCAAGATAAATATCGTCAAATCCGTATCTGTAAATTGCATGAATCGGGTTACACGCTTTTCTAACCGAATAGAAAGCGCCGTTTGGCTGAAGGTAGGTGTCATACAACTGCCAGATCATTTCGGGCCAGGCAGAGTTTAACATCCACTGCACTAATCCGGTACTTTTCGGTTTATGTGCAATAAAAGCTTCAAACATCGGACGCATCAGCTCGTAGTTCTGCACCTGATTTTTAAAGGCAAACTCTTCCACACTGCTTGATTTCCCATACCTTACATCCAATGCCTTGCGGATTCTTTTGAGCGTTTTGAAATTATTCCGTCCGGTGTGATATTCCCAGTAGTTGGTGTCAATAGGCCATAAACTCTCTTCGGGAAGCATTTTTTTCAGCGAGGCAAGTGGCGGAATGTTCGGACCGGGGCAGGTTTCGGTGTTAAAACCGAAAGCGCCGCCAAGGTCGGTGTCGGTAAACCAGTAAACCGGCGGTGTGTAAGCGTAGGGTCCAAGCATTTTCATGCCGGTTGGTCCGCTAATATCACTTACTAACGGAACTTCTGCAACAATGTTGTTGTCTTCCGTGCCGGCGCCGCCCGCAGAGGTAATATATATACGTGAGGGATCATATTTCTCAAAAAGCTCAATGTATTTCATTTCGAGTTTTGGCTCCGGCAGCTTGTCGCTTCCCAGCATCCAAACATAAATACTCGGATGGTTCCGCAGCCACAGCATCTGGTCTTTCCAGTAGTTTGCCATCAGTTCAATATCTTCATCACTGACTGCGCCGCCATATTTTTCGTGTGTCGGTTTCAGCAGGTATTCATCCCACTCCCAGTGGCAGCTCCAGCCCACCATCATCATAATACCGTATTCATCGCACAAATCATAAAGGTCTTCAGTTTTTCCCCAGAATCCTTCGAGCCGGATGCTGTTCAGGTTCATGTGCCGGACGTATTTCATCTGTGCTTCAATGCTTTCGTGTGTATCCTGCAGCAGCATGTCATCAACCCAGCCGCCGCCTTTGAGCATGACAAACCTTCCGTTGACTTCAAAAGCACGGTGCTTGTCTTCATTCATGTAGCTGTCCACTTCTCTGATTCCGTATCTCTTTTCAACTTTATCCAGAATCCGGTCATTTGCAATAAATTCCGTGGTGAAATTGTACATATTGGGATCACCCATTCCGTTGGGCCACCAGAGTTTAACGTTTTTAACGGAAAGCTGGCGGAATTCATCCGGCGTAAATCTGCATGAAATTGTTTCCCCGGCGGGAACGGTAACTTCTTTCTCAACTATCCCTAATTCATAATTCACCCTGAGCGTTCCTTTGACGGGCTTGTCGGCGCTGTTGTACAGCTCTGCCTGAATGGAGAGGTCGGCTGCATCCAATGTCTCCTTGTTCACTTTAGAATAGACAAAAGGACTGCGGATTTTTATGCCTTCATTGATTTCAAGAAAAACTTCGCGAAAAATTCCGATATTCCGGTCGATGGGGTGGGGGTTCCAGTCAACAAATCCTATAGAATATTCGCCGTCAACATGTTGCCACATTTTCAGTGCAACGCTGTTTTTGCCTTCCCGGACAAAATCGTTGATTTTGAATGTGAACATCAGAAAAGCGCCTGCAAAGTTCTCTTTTCCTTCCACTTTTTTACCGTTTATCCACAAATCTGCACGGTAATTTATTCCGTTGAAACGAAGGCTGATGGTTTTCCCCATATCTTCCGGCGTGACTGTAAATGAAGTCCTGAACCACCATGGCTTTGTAAATTGTTCAGCATCAATATTCTGCATGTTGATGCCAAAATAGGGGTCTTCAACATATCCGTTGGTTGCCATGCTGCCGAGCACAGTCCCCGGCACAACCGCATCCATCCATCCCGAGTCGTTAAAATCATTTTCAGAAACCGCACTGTCGTCAATTCCTGTCAGTTTTTCGCTGGTTTGCATTTTCCAGCCCGACGAAAGAGTCTCCACCTTAGATGTCAGGGGCTTTTCGGAATTGGTGCATGAAATTCCAAAAATAAGCGCTGCAATTAAAAATAAGATACTTTTTTTCATAAAAATCCACTGTTTATATTTATAATTTCTATCTGTTTCAATTTATTTTCCTATGCAAAATAGTCAACATTTGCATCGTTTTACAAATTAAATATCAATGTCGTTTAGTTAACAAACATAGCTAAAAGGCCTGATTTTATTGATATTTTGACAAAAAATAGTTCTTTGAAAAGTTTGTGATTTGCAAATTGTTGCTTATTTTGCAAGGGTATATAGGGGG
>JAAYIT010000189.1 GCA_012523295.1 Porphyromonadaceae bacterium
CGAAGATGGTTTCGTGCGGGATAAGGATGTAACATTGACTCCCGCCGTGAACAAGACTGATCCGGTTTTATATACTAATATTTATGAAGTCGGAGATAAAAAAATAGGATATTTGTTTTACACCAGTTTCATAGGCGAATATAACAACAGCCTTTACAATGTGTTTAGTGAATTTAAAACCGCGGGAGTTACCGATTTGGTGGTTGACCTGAGATACAATAGAGGTGGCGGCAGTGATGCGTCAATCTATTTGGCCTCGTTAATGGCGCCAAAGGCTGCTGTTCAAGGTAAATTGCCTTTTGTTGTAAGAGTTTATAATAAGTACTTAAATGACTATTTTGATTCCAAAGGTGTGAAAAGAACGCAGCATCTCGGCGATTACTCGGCAAGCAGTATGAAAAATCCGTTAGATGTGAATCTGGATTTGAATAAAGTTTATGTTATAGCTACAGGCGGGTCATATTCTGCATCCGAATTAGTAACTTACTGTTTGAAAGAATACACAGATGTAGTTCATATCGGAGGAAAGACCGGAGGTAAATTTACTTCATCTTTTACCATTCATCCTTACAACAGCTTTGGTGGAACAGTAAATACGCAGTATGATGAAAAAAAATTATCGTCAAATGACAAAACTCTATTGAAAAATTGGGCGTTACAGCCTATTGTAGGTATGTACGCGAATCATAAAGGAGAAAACTTCTCTACGCCGGGATATTTAGCTCCGGATTATTCGTTGAAAGAAGGTGGTGGCTATATCGACTACTGGAAGCCGCTTGGAGATACGGAGGATGTTTTTTTGGGACAGGCTCTCTACCTGATAACCGGCGATGAGTCGTACAGACCTAAAGCTCAATCTGTTCCATCAATGAGTAAAATTAAATCAGAACATGGGATGAGTCAAAATATGCAGAATTTCAGAAATACGCGTGATGGCGATATTGTGGAAGATATTAAACTGACTCCGGAAGACATTCAAAAGATTATGGAAATAAAGAAAAAATACGACAGCAGAAATAACCTGAAGTGATAAAAAAAGAGGCGTTTGCCTCTTTTTTTTATTCGCGGGGATTCATTATTATTGTATTTCTGTCAATTGCATCGTATTTTATGTATTGCTCCCGGGTGAGAATTTTCTGTAAATCTTCATCTCGTTTAGCCCGGAGTTTGGCAACTCTTTTCTTTGTGTTGCAGCATCTGCAATTTTCAGCTCTCTGTACATTTAATAAGTATTTCAGCTCTAAGTCTTTTAATTCAATTGCCTGCGCATTGGTGAATTTAATCAAATTTTGCCTTTTTTCCACTTGTTGAGCGACATGATCTTTCAAAATGTTCTGAATAATTGCCGACTTTTCTGATTTTACCGATACAAAGCAAATCAAAAACAGCGTTGATAGTAATAAAATTCTTTTCATACGATTATGTGTTATTTTTACATTAAGGTCGTATGGAACACGCCATTAATCATTTCCTTGGGTTTAAGATTTATCTTAAATGGCTGTTTCATACGATTATAGTTTATCCTTTTTGTTTTTCTATTTCAAATTTCTTGCCAATTTAGTTTTCATCTCATCAGTTCCATGGCATTCATCATCGCAGCCTCAGTAACTGATTTGCCGCTAAGCATTTGAGCGATTTCTTTTATTCTCTCATTGGGGGTTAGTTTTTTGATGAAAGTAATGGTTTCTTTACCGGAATTGTCCTTGTAAACCTGAAAATGTTCTTTCCCTTTTGCAGCGATTTGGGGTAGGTGAGTGATGGCAATGACTTGTGAATTACTGCTCATTAATTTCATGATTTCACCCATTCTTCCTGCAATATCACCTGAAACTCCCGTGTCAATTTCATCGAAAATGATCGTAGGCAGATCGGCTTTGCTGATAAGCATTGACTTAATGGCAAGCATCAAGCGGGAGATTTCACCCCCTGAAGCAATGTCAGTAACCGGTTGTACCGAACGATTTTTATTTGCTGAAAATAAGAACGTAATTTGATCTTTCCCTGTCTGAGTAAACGATTGAAGCTCAGCGCAGTCAACTTTGAACCGGATGTCCGGCATGCCAAGTAACGAGAGTTTTTCAATCAGTGTTTTTTCAATGAACGGAAATATCTTTTTTCTCGATTTTGAAAGTTTCTCAGCTGCGGTTTTCAAATCTTCAAAACATGCATCGAGCTTTCTTTCAGACTCCTGAATCTCGTCATCCATATTCCCGATGCGGTTTATTTGCTTTCTGAAGCTTTCGCGCAAGTTGATTAATGCTTTGATATTCTCCACTTTGAATTTCTTCTGAAGTGAAATCAAAACTCCTAACCGATTATCCACATACTCTAACCGTTCCGGATTGAAGTCGATTTTATCTTGATTGGAAGAAATGTCTGATAAAATATCCTTCAGTTCAATAAAAACCTCTTCCAATCGCTCCGACCACTTCTCGCTTTCCGGCAAGTAGGCTTGAATTTTTAAAAGCACGTTTCTCGACTCTTTCAGGGCTGAAAGCACACTGAAATCTTCTGATTCCAAGAGTGTTTCTGCGTGTTGGAGTTCGGTTTTTATCTCCTCGACATGGCTTAGCGTTTCCAATTCAACCTCAAGCTCTTCTTCCTCATTTTCAGTAAGTTTGGCTTCATCTAACTGGGTGAGTTGGAACTCTATGTAATCCAAGTCGGCACGCTGTTTTTCCGCCTCGTTTCTGAGCTTCTGAAGATAATCTTTGGCTTGTGTCCACTTTTCGAAAGCTGCTTGATACTCATCTTTCTCGAGCGAATTTTCCGCAATATTATCAACCACCTGGAGTTGATAATTTTCTGTAGCGAGTAGTAAATTCTCGTGCTGGGAATGTATGTCTATAAGTTTGTCGCTGAGGTTTTTAAGAAGTGTGAGTTGGACGGGCGTATCATTGACGAATGCGCGTGATTTGCCGTTAGACATTACTTCCCTTCGAATAACGGTGACATCGTAATAATCGAGTTCGTTGTCTTCAAAAAACGGTTGTAGGTTATAGTTATTTACATCAAAACCAATTTCAACAACAGCTTTTGTTTCACCTTCTTTGATGACTTTCGTATCGGCTCGCTGCCCCATTACGAGTGATAAAGCACCAATAATTATAGATTTCCCTGCTCCTGTTTCACCCGTGAGCACAGTCATACCGTCTGAAAAGTCAATGTCCAGTTCGTTTATCAGAGCATAATTTGAAATGTGTAAAGATTTTAGCATAAATTGTTTTTATGTTTCGGGCTTCAGGGTTCATGCTTTAGTATAAGACTGTGATCTGAACTATGTTACTCGAAACACAATACTAAAAACTAATTTCTCATAATTTGTTCGTAGCGATTTGTTTGAGAAGGATTGACGGTTGTTAAAACATCCACAACGAGTTTTTTCTCATCGGCGGTTCCTTTTTTGAAAACATTAATCAGTTCATCTGATTTTGAATCAAGAAAAGAGCTGATAATCACTGTTGTAGGTCGTGCTCGATACACATCTTGCAAAACCTGAATGCCTGATGCTATTTTTGCCCTGCCGTTTGTGCTGTTTATAGACATTTCATCTAAACCGAGTCGATGATATTCATAGAAATACTCGCGGTATTTTTTGAATGCTTCATCCATAATATTGCTGATCAAGTCGTAACGATTTTTCTCTTTATCAAATGCCTTCCAGCCTGACCAGTCCGTGCTTTGTGCTTGTGATACAATGTTTTCGGCTACTTGAAAATAGGGAGTTCCTCCCAACCTTGAAAAAGAGTCCATATCGTAACCGATAATTAGATAAGCATAGAATGCCAGAACCGCTGTCAGGTTATTGTTGAGGTTGCTGCTGTTAAATTCGAGTGGTTCAAACTCCCTATAGTTAAATTGCAGTTTCAGGTCCCTGTGGTTGAGCAACGTGGTGCTGTAGGAAGAATTAAAAACGGGGCGTCTGCTTTGAACCACCATTTCCGCGCTGTAAGAATCGCCATCTGCCGAGTTGATAATGATATTTATATTGCACTCTATTCGTTCGTTTTCTCCATAGCTCAATTCTGTCCATTTTCGGTTATTCAAAAATTCATTCGCGGCTTTTTGCAATGTCTGAAATACCGATTTGTTCGAACCTTGAATTTTGTCCGAGTTAATCTGCAAATTGCAGTTCAGTTCCTGTGCTTTTGCAGTGCCGGCAAATAGGCTGATAATCAGCAATATGGTCAATTTGAGTTTCATTAATACAACTCCTTGAATAACTTGAGTTCCCTGAAATTTATTCTTAGGAAAATTATCAAGGGATAGAAATAAGTTTTAATTCCTGATTAGATGCTTTGATTATTATCAAAACGGAAAAAACCTTTGTTTCGTATATAAAAAATGCAATGCAAATTTAGCAAAAAAAATCCTGAAACAGCCGATTGTTTAAAATAAAGATTCTTGTCTCCGATAATTAAAGAGACAAGAACTAAATTATTTTGTTTTCTTAAAAGAGAATTTTCTCGACGCTAAGAGAACATTTTTCTTTCCTTTACAATCTCCTCAGGTATGAGGATAAGGATTTTTATTTCTTCAGTTTATCCTTTACCGGATTGCGGAAATAGATTTTATCTTCAATATATTCTTGTGTAGCGATTAAAGTCGGTTTGGGTAGTCTTTCATAAAAACGAGAAATTTCAATCTGCTCACGATTTTCGAAAACCTCTTCAATTCCATCGGAATAGGTCGCGAAATCTTGCAGTTTTTTGTCCAACTCATTCTTTAATTCAGAGTCTATCTGGTTAGCTCTTTTCCCAATAATTGCAACAGTTTCATACACATTTTCAACATTTTCATTCATCGCGTTCAAATTGCGCGTGATGGTAGTTGTGGGTGCATTTAATTTTTTGTAATCCATATACGTATTAATGTTAGTCGTTTTTAGGTAATTTTTTTTCTGAATCTCTGAAAATCGCGCTTGCTTCTTTCACATATTTTCCTTCAGGAAATTCATTCATATATGTATAGTACTCATCTACAGTTGCTTGATAGCGGTCTATCTTCAAGCTTTCTTCACTATACAAAGCTTGCTGATACTTTGATTTCAAAATCAGTATCATCAAATCCTCGCGATGCTTCGTAGCGGGATATTTTTTCAAAGCGTTTTCAGCGGTTATTACTGCCGAAAGATAATTATTACCCATGTAAATTCCAAGGTTATAGTATAAATCGGCATTAATTAGCTCTTTTAGAGCCATTTTGTCATTTAACTCATCGAGTAATTTCGCTGCTTCTTTGGCCCGTTCGGAATTTGGATATAGATTTATAAAATCCTGAAATCCACTAATCGCCATCACGGTATTTGTTTGGTCAAGTCTCACATCCGGTGAATCTTTATAGTAACAAAACGGAATCATGAATCTTGCTTCCTGGATATATCTTCCTTGTGGATATGATCTCAGATAGGTTTTGTAGTATTCACTTGCCGAGTAAAAATCTTTTTTTTCCAAGTAAGCTTTAGCCAGATAGTTGATGATCAGCTCGGCACGGTCGGTGTTCCTGTAATATCTCGCTACGTCATCAAAAAGCGTTATTGCTTTATCATATTTTTTATTACTGTAATATTCTACCGCTTTGTCGTATTTCAATTCCGGATCGGTTGATTTCAGTAAATTCTGATATTCGCTGCACGACGTGATTACGAATAATAAAATAAAGATGTATGCGAGTTGTCTTTTCATTTTAAAAAATTAGTCTGCAAAGTTAGTCATTTTGTGTTGATTATGAAAATGAAAATCATAAATCATTTTTTCTAATTTTGAATATTTATGTGAAAATCGTTTTTATAAATCAGATTATTTCTATCTGTTTACTAATAGTTGGATATTCTTTATGTGTTTTATATCTTAGTTGATTCATGAGGAGATATGGAATTCTATTCCGAGAAGTATCTTTTAAATCCTTCGGTATATACCGTTTTGTTTTCATTTTCTTCGTCGGAATAAATCAGGTAGCATTCCATTTCCGGAGATCGACTGCAAATTTCCATAGCGCTATCTACCCCAAGCACCATAAAAGCTGTAGCATATGCATCGGCTTGCATACAGTTGGAGGCTATCACAGTGGCGCTCAGCAGGTTATGTCGTACGGGAGCTCCTAAGCGAGGGTCAATCACGTGCGAGTGTTTTTTACCGTCTTTCAGATAGAACTGACGGTAATTTCCGGAGGTCGCCAGCGAAACATCCGAAATTGCCAAAATTATTTGTAGTTCTTGATTTTCATTAGCCGGGTCATCATACGGTTTGTCAATGCCGATATGCCATTTTTCGCCTTTTGGATTCAGTCCTTTGCAAGATATTTCTCCACCCACTTCTACCATGAAATTTTCACAACCATTTTCTTCTAATAAATTTGCTATCACATCGCAGCTTTGCCCTTTAGCGATAGCGCTCGCATCAAGCATTATTCGTTGATCAGCTTTCGTTATTCGGCTGTCAGCTAATTTGATTTTTTTATAACCGATATACGGCATGATGGTATCCGGATCAGGTATAATGCTGTGGTTGTGATTCCCAAATCCAAACCCCCATGCATTTACCAAAGGAGCAACCGTAATGTCAAAAGCTCCATTTGAAATTTGAGAAACAGCAAGAGCCGTTTCGTACATTTGATCAAAGTAGACATCTGTTTTTACAGTCGAGTCATTTTGATTGATCCGGCTGATAATGGAGTTTGGATTGAATGTGGAGAGTGAGTTGTCAAAGTCATTGAATTTTTTCTCAATTTCCGCTTGTAAATCTTCGTTTTTTGGATGCAGATACGTGATAGAGTAGTAAGTCCCGAAAATCTGTCCTTTATTATAGATGTATTCGGTGTTCTCTTTTGTACAATGGGCGAAAAGAAAAATAGAAAAAAATATAATTAAAAGGCTTTTAAAAATCTCTAAATGGAATTTTGAATAGCGCAGGACTTTGCTTTTTTCGGAGTTATTTTTAATCTTTTTTCTCTAAATTGAGGCATAAAAAATATAATTGATTTTGAAAAACAGTTTAGAAAAATTGGTTAATGTATAATGTTTCCTTTACCTGAGAGAATTCACCTCTGCAAATCTATGTGGCTTCCTCTTCTTGTTTTTTCCAAACCAACAGCTTGTCGATCCGATTCCCATCCATATCTATGATTTCAATTACGTAGTCCAAATAATCTATTTTGTCGCCTACTTTTGGGATAACATTTATCTGATCAATCACAAATCCGGCTACAGTGGAGTAATCAATCACCTCAAAATCAATATCAAATCCTTCAATTACATTTGACATTATTTCTATCGGGGCATCGCCGTTGACAAGTACCGAATTGTCTTCTCGGATAAAGAAAGACGGTTCTATAATTTCACCTTCATCGGGCAATACGCCAACGAGGTTTTCCATAATATCATGGAATGTGATTATCCCTTCAAAATCACCATATTCATCCACTACAACACAAATGTGTGTCCGATTTTGCTTCATCTGTTCAAGCACTTTTGGGGCTGAAGTGTTTTCGTGAATTACCACCGGCTGAACTATCATTTCTTCCACTTTGAAGTCTTTGCCCTGAGCTACCGCCTTGTAATAATCACGCAGTAAAAGCACACCCACAAAATGATCTAACGAACCGCGGCAGCAAATTATTTTATTGTGTTGATACCCTTCCAGGTCTTTCCGAATTTCCTCTTCCGATTCATCTAAGTCAATCCATTCAACTTCAATACGATGCGTCATTAAATGTAATGCTCTTTTATCTGAGAAATTAAAAACTTTTTCATGGATTGTATTCTGAGTTGGCTCGATTACTCCTTCCATAGAAGCTGTTTTTATCATTTGCCGAAGCTCTGTTTCGGTCATGCTGTCCGGCGTTTTCTTAATACCCAACATGCCCGTAATAAATGTTGTAGAGGCTGATAGCAGCTTTACGAAGGGGTAAAAAATACTGCTGAAAATATTGATAATCGGCGCTACAAACGATGCAATTCTTTCAGGATTACTCAAAGCAATTGTTTTTGGTACCAGCTCTCCGATAACGATTGTGACGTAAGTGGTCAAAAACATAATCAACGAGATGGAAATTACGTGCGAGTAGGGTTGCAAAATCTGAAATTTTTCGAAAAATGGAGTAAGATATCCGGCTAAACTAATTCCACTGTAAGCTCCGGTAATAAGCCCGACCAAAGTAATCCCAACTTGTACGGATGATAAGAACTTTTCGGATTCGGAAAGAAGTTTTATTGTAATGGCAGCTCCACTTTTGCCTGATTGTACCAGTTGGTGAAGCCGAGTTTCTTTGCTTGATATGACAGCAATTTCCGATAGTGAGAAAAAACCATTTATTAAAATTAAAATAAGGATAATAAAAAATTCCATTCTTTTATTTTTAGCGGTAAGGGGGAAAGATGTTAGAAGTTAATAATTTGAAATTAAAAATGAGAGAGATTATTCTTGCAGGGTTTGTGGGTGTTGAATGCTGAAAGCTTAATGCCCAAATCTCAAATCACTGAAGTTAGTTCTCAAACAACAGCCTCATTCCCTTTGTTGCTTCATGAAAAACGCCTTTATCATACACTAAATTTCCATTTACAAATGTCTTTTCAACTTTAGAATCAAATCGCACACCTTCAAAGGGCGACCAGCCGCATTTACTTAGAATACCGGATTCAGAAACCGTATGTGGCGACTGAGGGTTAACGAGCACTAAATCAGCATAATATCCCGGACGAATATATCCTCTTTTCTCGATTCGGAATAAGTCCGCCGGAGCATGACACATTTTTTCGACCACTTTTTCTACTGTGAATTTTCCTTTTTTAGCTAATTGGAGCATTGCAATCAAAGAATGCTGTACCAATGGACCGCCGGAAGCAGCAGTAAAACAATTTCCGGATTTTTCTTTTTTAGTGTGTGGCGCGTGATCTGTGGCAACGACATCAATCAAATTGCTGTTTACCGCTTGAATCAAAGCTTCTCTGTCTTCCGATTTTTTGATTGCCGGATTCCATTTGATTTTATTGCCTAATCTTTTATAGTCAGCATCAGAAAACCATAAATGATGCACGCAGACCTCTGCTGTGATTTTTTTATCACGAAGCGGGGTCTTGTTATCAAACAGTGCAAGCTCTTTCGCGGTAGAAATATGAAGAATATGCAACTTAGTATTGTATCTTCTTGCCAATTCAACGGCAAATGATGAAGATTTATAACAAACTTCAGAGGAGCGGATAAGTGGGTGATAATCAGCGCTTAAATTGTCGCCGTATATGCTTTTGAAGTAGTTTGTGTTGGATTGAATCAGCTGTTCATCTTCGCAATGCACAGCTACCAAGGTGGGGGCTTCGTTGAAGATTCTTTCGAGTGATTCCACATCGTTTACGAGCATATTCCCGGTAGAAGATCCCATGAAAACTTTAATTCCACACACGTTTTTTGGGTTGATTTTCAGTAATTCATGGACATTTGTGTTCGTTGCACCCATGAAAAAGGAGAAGTTGGCAAGGGATTTTTGCTTTCCCAACTCATATTTTTGCTCCAAAAGTTCGTATGTTGTAGTTTGCGGATTCGTGTTTGGCATATCCATAAATGACGTAACACCACCTGCTACAGCTGCTTTACTTTCGGTATAAATATCACCTTTGTGAGTCAATCCGGGGTCGCGAAAATGGACCTGGTCGTCAATCACACCCGGGAATAACCATAGACCGTCAGCATCGATAATCTCAGTGTCAGATTCATTGTCAAGAACTTCATTCTCACTTAATACTCGCTCAATCAACTCATTACAAATCAACACCGACCCCTTGAAAGTTTGCCCTTCATTCACAATGTTAGCATTTTTAATTAATTTTTTCATACGATTAAAATTTATTTTTTAAATTAAGGTCGTATGGAACACGCCATTAACCATTCTCTTGGGTTTAAGACTTGTCTTAAATGGCTGTTTCATACGATTAAATTCTATTTTTAAATTAAGATCGTATGGAACACGCCATTCATCAACATACGGTTGGGTGAAAATATGCTTTTAATGGCTGTTTCATAGGTTTATAATCTTAATGGGTTGATATACTACAAGCTATCAACATGCTGAATCTTTCGGATGCAGATGTTTGACTCTACTACATATTGCCTTGTCTAATTATAACATAAATTGGAATTGATTAGTTGAGAAAACATCGGGAGTTGACGTAATTTTATAATTTTTTCTATTTTAAACGTATTTTTAATGTTTTGATATGAAACTTTAACTAAGCTATATGATATGATCTTGACTTTTTGTCGCAATTGTAAATTGAAAATTCCGATTTATCGGAGCTGACCTTTGTAGCGGTATTTTGCATTTATAAGTCACATCGGTCAATCCCGCTGAAAGCGTCAGCGGCCCATTTGCTAACGAAATTATAGAAGTCAAGACGACTTCAAAAATAAGGAAATAAGGTGATTTCTCTTGTGTACGCTATTCTACTAAGTTCACTTTTTGCAAATTAGGTTTAATAAAAAAACAGTCGATGAAGATAATACCTAAACCTTATCAATATTCATGTCGAACATTCAAATTAAGAACAAACTTTACACTTGAGATAATTGGCAAACAAATACACCTTATCCAATTTAAAGCGTCTTAATAGAAATAACTAATTGAACCATAATGTCTTATTGCCTTATTAAGACGCATGACAATAAGAGTAATTTCATGAATTTATGAAGCAATACCAAAAAGTGACAAAAGAAGTTTTCTTGACTTTATGTGCTGAGTGTAGTAGCAAATCCAAGATACTTCTCAATACTTCAATGTCTTGCTCGTGGAGTTTCTTTTCAATAAATAGACAGCACTCCAGTCACTATTTCCGGATTCTAAGAACTCAATGAGTTTTTTTGAGGATATTTTCTTCTCCAGCTTTCTATTTTCAATTTTATCACACCCAAAAATGCTTCGCCGAAGATCCCGCCGCTCATTTTGGAAGTTCCCAAACGTCTGTTGATGAAAATAATCGGTACTTCTTTCAGTGTGAAACCACATTTATAGGCTGTAAACTTCATTTCTATCTGGAAAGCATATCCTTTGAAGCGGATTTTGTCTAATTCTATCGTTTCCAAAACCTGTCTTCTGTAGCATTTGAATCCGGCAGTGGTATCGGCAATTTTCAATCCTGTTATGAATTTTACGTATTTCGAAGCGAAATAAGACATTAAAACCCGACCAATAGGCCAATTCACAACATTCACGCCAGTAATATATCGTGAGCCGATAGCCAGGTCAGCGCCATCAACTTCACAGGCGTTATACAAGTGGATTAGGTCATCCGGATTGTGTGAAAAATCAGCATCCATTTCGAAAATATAATCGTAATCTCGCTCCAAAGCCCACTTGAAACCTGCAATATAAGCCGTTCCAAGTCCCAATTTCCCCGTACGTTCATGGATGAAAAGGCGTTCCGGAAATTCAACCATCAGTTTCTTGACGATCGCTGCCGTTCCATCAGGTGAGCCGTCATCGATCACCAAGATATAAAATTCGCCCTCCAAATCAAAAACTGTACGAATAATGCTTTCGATATTCTCTTTCTCATTGTATGTAGGAATTAAGACAAGTTTTTTTGGCATGTTATTTTTTTTTATTTGTGGTTAGAAGTTTCAAGTATGCGGTATTTTGTAAGTCTTATTAATGTTCGAATACGTACATCGCTGAAGGTTCCATTCTGTTTAGCGGGATTATTTCCATTTGTTCTTCAAAATCAATCATTCGGGAGTTCAAATGTTCTTTTATTGTCATGAATGCCAATTCAGGCAAATTGTTTTCTTTACTCAAGTGACATAAAAAAACATATTTCCACTTTTCGGTAAAATAATCTGCTAAGAATGAGGCTGTTTGAGTGTTGCAGAGATGACCGGTGTCAGCCTTTATGCGCTGTTGCAATACCCGGGGATACGGTCCTTTTGTCAGCATTTCTTCATCATAATTTGACTCCAATATTATGTAGTCCGAATCGGTCAGATAGCTTGCGACCTCCTCACTCACATAGCCTAAGTCGGTAGCAATAGTGAATTTTTTACCTTTGTACTGAATTGAATAGCCTACAGCTTCAGAGGCATCGTGTGAAACGGGAAACGACTGGACGGTAAAATCCCCGATTTGGATTTGCTCTCCGATGTTGAATATTTCTTTTGAAAGCGAAAGCTTCTGCGTTACACGATAGCTGCGCTCTATTCCTTCGTGAATTTTTTGGGTAGAATAAATCGGAACATGGAATTTTTCACCGATTGTTCCCACTGCTTTGATATGATCTATGTGGTCATGCGTTACGAAAACACCCCATATCCGGTTAAAATCCATCCCCATTGATTTTAGAAATTTTCGTATTGTCCGTACTCCGACACCCGCATCAATTAAAATTCCATACGAAGCATTTCCAATAAAATAACAATTCCCGCTGCTTCCGCTCGCTAAACTTCTAAATCTCAATCTGTCCATTAAATCTTACTAACATTAAATGTACAAATTTAGTATAAAAAAAAGAATTTTGAGGTCTAAAAATCGGAATTAATTTTATTTTGCAAATTAACACATCACTTTGATAGCGCACTTCAGCCGATAATGTCTTTGGCGGTAGCGCCGTTCGTGTGACAGCAAATAAGATAAAGCCTACGGAGAAAAGTACCTGTCTCACCGTTCCGCTCCTCGCATCAGGCGCCGAACGCCGATAAACCGTCATGCAATATCCTTCTTCCCTCATTGTTTTTTGTTTTTAAAAAATATTTCTTAATTTAGTGCCCTGATAGAAATGAGATTTATAATCAATTTGACTTTTGCAAGTTGTTGCAGCCAGTTGTAAAGCTGTTTTTAATAAAAGATATGCTGATTATCAGAGGAATTAAGCAAGTTGGGGCTTTGCCCCAAACCCCACTTCATTTTTTGTCTTGACACAAAAAACGAAGCAAAAAAAGTCAAGACTTCGCCCGCCTCACTCAAAAA
>JAAYIT010000190.1 GCA_012523295.1 Porphyromonadaceae bacterium
ACAAACTACTAAACTATACAGAAAGTCTTTATATTTTTGATACACTTGCTCGACTAAAAGGCTTCATAGATGGAATTCAACAAAATATAGAAATAGAATCAAAGATAAAAGAAATGCAAAATACCAACATTTACTCAAATTCAGACGATCTACCTTTTTAGAGAAAATATAAACAAAATTATATTGTAACAAATTATATTGAAAATAATGGCGAAAAAACATCGATTATTTTTAGGAATGTACACATTCAAAATTAAAAAAAGAAATACATCGAATTTGAATGTAGTTGATAATAATGATTTTTTGAGCAAGGCTTATCCGGATATAGAAGATAAATTCTCAAAAGGTTTCGTACAAGACATAATTAATCTTTTTGATTTGAAGCTTTTTAAAAATAGAGAAGAAACGCACGGAGGAATACTTGAGGAATCTGCTTTTAGCTCAGGAGATAGAACTTTTGACTTAATGCTTAATGGTGGCTTGAAAGGACTTAAGCAATATTTAATCAGTGAGAATGGAGAGAAAAAAGACATATCTGAAAAGGATATTGTTGGCTTGAAATTCTTCGCAAGGATATGGTTGCCAGCCAATTCTGATACAGGTTATGTTTTTATTCAAAGATATAATGACGCAAGTTTGAAAACCTTATTTGATGAAATTTTATATGAAGTTCTTTACAAACATAAATTCATCTTGGCAGGACAAAGAACTGTAAAAACTACCACGAAAGTAAGACAAGAAAATTTTCTTAAGAAGGCAGGTGTACAAGAAATTGCAGTAGTTCTGTATAATAGTCCTTATGATACAGGTGCACCAAGTTCAAGGTCGGCAACAATTACATTAAAAAATACAGGAATCAAGAAAAACAAAATAAGTAAAGAAGATGTTGAAGCTGCATTACAAGACAATGGTATAGAAGTTAACAAAGAGTATACTTATCAATCAAAATATAGTGCGGTAATTAATGGCTACTCTGAAGAAAAAACAATAAAAGGAAACGACACTCTCGATTTGATTCCGAACATTTCAATCACACCCGATTGTATTGATGACAGTAATCATCCGATATTTAAAAAGATGCAATCATTTACTGCAACAGAAATGGCGCAAATCTTAAAAGAAGCAAAACATAGATAAAATGCTTGACTTAAAAACGTTATTGCGAATTCCAAGAGAAGCGAAAATAAGCATGAAAAAAGATAGTGAGGGCGAAACAATCCAACGCAAGTCATCAAAATTCTTTTTCTTTTTGCTCTTCAATATTCTCCCGTTAATTATTGGAGCTATTTCATATTGTAGTGGTGTTATTATCTCAGAAATTGACAGTTACATTGGCACAGTTATTTCCATTTTTACAGGATTGTTTTTTTCATTATTATTAAGTATCGGGGACAAAATTAGGAATGAAAAGTCTAATATAGACAGAGATAACTCCAATTTTCAAAAGTATAAAGAAAATATGAAGCAAATTTCAAATATAATTCTTTATATTATTTTGCTTGGAGTTGAAATATTTATCTTATTATTTCTAAACTCTATTCTTGGCAAATATATGGATGGTTATATCGAAATTGCAATAACGTTATTGGTTTCGTACATTTTAGCACGTTTTGTTATTTCATTACTATTTGTCGTTCAGAGGTTTTATTACACATCAAGGGATGAAATTAATAATATACTATAGGGTTTGTAATTGTTAGTTTTCTATTTTGTAAGAATTTAAAAATCACAAATTATGCTGACCCACACCCAACTCTTCCACCTCCTTTCCTCCACCGAGAGTTCCCACGTAGAACGCACCGCGTCCACCGACAATATGGACAAGTTCTGCCAAGCTATTTGTGCTTTTTCCAACGATGTGTCGGGAAGTGGCGAGAACGGCTATTTGATAATCGGCGCGAATGATAACGGAAAGTTGTCGGGGCTGAAAGTGGATGACAAGTTACTTTTGCAAATATCCAACATACGTACCGA
The DNA here is from genome assembly GCA_012523295.1 of Porphyromonadaceae bacterium. Taxonomy (GTDB): domain Bacteria; phylum Bacteroidota; class Bacteroidia; order Bacteroidales; family Paludibacteraceae; genus UPXZ01. The sequence goes on from JAAYIT010000190.1 coordinate 1,975, forward strand.
TGGGAATATTTTGCCACAGCCCGTTATGACAGTTGAAAAATTTACTTTCGACGATGGCGATGTACTGGTTGCCGAAGCTCAGCCTTCAGAATTTCCACCCGTTCGTTATCGTGGGCGAGTTTGGGTGCGGGTTGGTCCGCGGAAAAGTATTGCTACAGAAGCGGAAGAAAAAATATTGACCGAACGTCGGTTGTCCAACGTACACACGTTTGACGCAATGCCCTGTTTGGGTACAACACTTGATGAGTTGGATATAGCCATCATCAAAAAAGAATACCTGCCTAAAGCAGTTGCCGAGGAGGTGCTTTCTGAAGATAAACGTACTATTGATAAGCAACTCGCTTCACTCGGACTGTATGATTTGCGTTATAATTGTCCGACCAATGGAGCTATTGTTCTTTTTGGACTAAATCCGGAGCGTTATTTGCATGGTTCTTATATTCAATATGTCCGTTTCAAAGGGAAAGATCGCGCC
>JAAYIT010000191.1 GCA_012523295.1 Porphyromonadaceae bacterium
TCCCTCTTTGAACAGCAGGGCTTGCTATTTTGAAACAAAAACAAAAGTTCAATACAACGCTTGAATTGACATATTAAACTAAAATAAATAGGTTATTCGATTTTTATCGGACAACAATGATTTTTTTATTTCTATTAAAAAATTTATCTTTGAATTTCAAAAAAAATAAAATACAATCAGATGAAACATTACAAGATGAATAAATTGCGGTATTTCCGTTGGCGCTGGGGTGATAGATATGATGGATGGCGTGTAAGGAATATCGAACCTTTCTTCGCGATGATTCCTTTTTTTCTGCGCAAGAGAAATGATGCTCAGAATTATTTTCAGGAACGGATTTCGATTGAGAACATCGAAGCATTCATCAAAGAACACAAGGATGAAATGCCCGGCTTGTCCATTATGCACGTGATTATAGCCGCGATGATACGTTTGGTTTCGCAGAGACCGAATTTAAACCGTTTTGTGGTGTGGAACAAGCTTTATGCCCGCAATTATATCAATATGTCACTGGTTGTGAAGCGCTCTTTAACCGATGACGGTGAGGAGACAATGATAAAACCCTACTTTTTGCCAACAGATACGCTGAAAGATGTTGTAGAAAAAATTCAGAGTGAGTTGGAAGATAGTCAGTTCGAAGGACAAGCGAATTCAGCCGATATTCTTTCGAAATTTTTAAGCGTTTTCCCCGATTTCTTAATGCGTTTCTTGGTGTTTACATTTACCTGGATGGACAAAGTGGGAGTTCTCCCACGTTCATTGGAACAGATAAGCCCTTAGCACACAAGTCTTTTTTTGACTAATATCGGATCGATTGGAGTGGAGTCCGTATATCACCATTTGTATGAATTTGGTACATGCAGCATTTTTATGGCAATGGGTAAAAAATCGACTCAGTACACCTCCAAACGTTCCGGAGACGTAATTCCATACCGGAGTATTCAGTTGAAATTCGCTATGGATGAACGTATTTGCGATGGATTTTACTATGCTTCGTCATTGCGAATGCTGAATAAAATCTTCCAAACACCCGAACAATTACTGCATCCGCCTGAGAAAGTAATTGTGGATGAGGGAGTCGGAAGGAAGAGAATCGATATTTAGTTGAATGGTTTATTGGTTTAGTTCTAAATTGTAAAAAATATGTCACAAGCAAATTCAAAACTCAAAATTCAAAACTCAAAACTGAAAATTCGAATGCCCGCCGAGTGGGAACCACAATCTTTTGTTCAGTTGACTTATCCGCATGACGAAACTGATTGGTCGTACATGTTGGATGAGGTTTTGAGTTGCTTTGATAATATAGCAAAGGAGATAGTGAAGCGACAAAACCTACTGGTAGTCTGTAAGAATAAAGAGCAGGTAAAAGAACGTCTGAAAGAATTACCGCAGGATAAAATTACTTACATACAGATTCAGACTAATGACACCTGGGCGCGGGATCACGGTGGAATATCGGTTTTTAAAAAAGGAAAACCATATGTTCTTGATTTTACCTTTAACGGTTGGGGTATGAAATTTGCCGCTAATTTAGACAATCAAATTACGCGTCAACTGTTTGAGAATAATATTTTTTCAAGAAAAGTAAAATATAAAAACCGGAAGAACTTTATTTTAGAGGGCGGCAGTATTGAAAGTGACGGAAAAGGGACGATTATGACTACCACTGAATGTTTGCTTTCTGATAATAGAAACAACCTTTCGAAAATTAAGATTGAGAAAAAACTGAAAAAATATCTCGGAGCGGAACGAGTTCTTTGGTTGAGTTACGGATACCTTGAAGGAGACGATACAGATAGTCACATTGACACTTTGGCGAGATTTTGTGATAAAAATACCATTGCTTATGTGAAGTGCGAAGATAAAGACGATGCGCATTATGAGGAATTGAAGAAAATGGAAAAAGAGCTTTATTCTTTTTCTCCACTCGCGAAAGAAGGTACATACAATATGATTCCGCTACCTATGGCAGATCCGGTTTTTGATGAAGACGGTAACCGCCTTCCGGCAACTTACGCCAATTTTTTGATAATCAATGGTGCGGTACTTGTCCCGACATATAATTCTCCGAAAGATGAAATAGCGAAAAATCAGCTGCAAAAAGCATTTCCCGACAGAGAAATTGTCGGAATTGACTGTACAGCGTTGATAAAACAGCATGGATCGCTGCATTGTGTGACGATGCAATATTGTACAAGCCTACTAACCCAGCCTGCGGTACGCAGGCCCTAAGGGGGAAAAAGAGTGTTGATTAATCATATTAATTCATTCTTTGTTCAGTAAATTTATTCTAAATAATCCAATTGCTAAAATACTAAATTTTGTATTATTCGTTCAAATTCGTCTTAATTCGCAAAAATTCGTATAAACATGAAAATAGCATTAATCCAACAATCCAACACAGCCAACATCGCTGAAAATATCAATAAGTTAGAAAAAAACATCCGTGAAACAGCTTCGCAGGGAGCGAAACTCATTGTATTACAGGAAATTCACAACGGATTGTATTTCTGCCAAACGGAAGACGTTTCGGTTTTTGACCAAGCGGAAACGATTCCCGGTCCTTCTACGGAGCGATTTGGAAAATTAGCGAAAGAGCTTGGTTTGGTTATCGTGCTTTCTTTGTTTGAAAAGCGGGCGCCCGGGCTGTATCACAACACGGCTGTGGTGCTGGAAAAAGATGGATCAATTGCCGGTATGTATAGAAAAATGCACATCCCGGACGACCCGGCTTATTATGAAAAGTTTTATTTCACGCCCGGAGATTTAGGTTTTGAACCGATTCAGACTTCTGTTGGGAAGCTTGGCGTCCTGATTTGCTGGGATCAGTGGTATCCTGAAGCCGCCCGATTGATGGCGATGAGCGGAGCAGAAGTGTTAATTTATCCTACTGCGATTGGTTGGGAAAGTTCGGATACGGATGAGGAAAAGGAACGACAAAGAACTGCATGGGTTACCATTCAGCGTTCTCATGCGGTAGCAAACGGAATACCTGTAATCTCATGCAACAGGGTTGGTTATGAGGCTGATCCTTCGGGAATTACAAAAGGAATTCAGTTTTGGGGAACAAGCTTTATTGCCGGACCTCAAGGCGAAATTGTAGCTCAAACCGCTGATAATAAAGATGAAAACTTAGTGTTTGAACTGGATTTAAAAAGAACAGAAACTGTAAGAAGATGGTGGCCTTTTTTCCGGGATAGACGAATTGACGCGTATGATGACTTGATGAAAAGATGGAGGAAGTGAAGATAGCCGGAGAATGTTTACTCATATTCTGCCGATAAACGCTCATCGTGTTGGCATAAAGTTAGATAGATGCATTTTTTTCACAACGGCTCAAACCGCTTGGAGCGGTTTGATTCTATATCAGAGTTGAAATTTTGGATTTAAGGATGCTTTGCGGATCGACATGAAAATAAAAATATAACCCCATAAAACTTTTGACCTAATGAAACCGGATTTAAAGAAAATATTACTTAGTATCGCGTTGTTAGGCTTTTTCGTTATCAGCCAAGGCGCCATTCCAACCGGATATTATTATTACGCCCGCGGTAAAAGCAAAGAGGAACTGAAAACCACATTGCATGAAATATCTTCTCCGCTCTATTTGCTAAGCTATGGGAGCGGAGTGGGTTACACGTGGGAAGGATTTTATAAAACTGATAGAAATCCGGACAATACGGTAGTTGATATGTACTCGGATATCACTCGCAGTTTCAGTACATCAAGTACTTATAGTTCTATTCCCAATATGGCGATTGAACATTCTTTCCCCAAAAGCTGGTGGGGAGGATATGAGAATTTTGCCTACAAAGACCTTTTTCATCTCTATCCTTCCGATTCATACACGAATGGGATAAAAGGGAACTTGCCGCTCGGTGAAGTTGTTTTCACCCCTACCTTTGACAATGGTAAATCCAAAGTCGGGCAAAATGGTTTTGGTGATTTTTATTTTGATAATTGCTTTGAGCCTGCCGATGAGTACAAAGGTGATTTTGCCAGGTCATATATGTATGTAGCCACAATCTACGAGAATCTGAGCAACCTCTGGAATTCACCGATGCTCACCAACACAACCTATCCCGTCTGGAAACCGTGGGCAATTGACTTGTTGCTGAAATGGCACGCGCAAGATCCCGTAAGCTCCAAAGAAATTCAACGTAATGAAGCAGTTTACGCCATTCAAGGAAACAGGAATCCTTTTATTGATCATCCTGAGTTAGCTGATTATATTTGGGGAAAAGACACCTTGAAAACCTTTGATTATCCGGCAGAAACGGGTGCATTCTTAATTTCTCCGCGAAGGAGATTCCAATTTGATTTCGGGCCGATTTTCCTGAACGCTACGAAAACAATGACTTTTAAATTGCAAGGCGTAAATATTTCTTCACCGGTTACCATTTCTTTAGCGAGAAATAATCCGTACATTCAGATTTCAGCGACAAATGTTCACGAAAGTCAGGTTGTGATTGGCCAAACTCTTGAAGTGAAAATCACACCGTTATCAGCGGGTCAGTATAGCGATACGATATTAATTCAAGGCGGCGGACTTACAGAAATAACTAAAATTCCAATCAGATTTGCGTCAACTTCTGATTTTGTTGTAACCGAACCAACTGATGTTACGCCAATCGGTGGGACATTGAACTGGCTGGAAGATCCCAACGCGACAGATTATAAAGTGACTCTTTATCAGGGAGATACTAAAGCGGGAGATGTAATTATATCCGGATATTATGAAGGAGCTTCCAATGACAAGGCGCTGGAATTATATAATGGGACAGGCGGCACCGTTGATTTGTCAAAATATTCATTGAAAAAACAGACGAACGGAGCAGGAGACTTTGTGGTTACCCAACAACTTTCCGGCAGTCTGCCTCATAATCAAACCTATGTAATAGTTTATTCGGCTTCATCAAATGTTGATCTTCGTGCTAAAGCAGCTGTTTTGTCCGACTCTTTAGCGGCTTTCAATGGAAATGACGCGATAATACTGCTTCGGGACGGAATGCAGATTGATGCTGTAGGAGAAGTGGATGGCGGTGCTGATTATTATTGGGGAGAAAATAAAATTTTGAAGCGAAAAATAGATATAACTCATCCGACAAGTCATTTTGAATTGGGAGAATGGGATGAATTTCCGTATGAAAATAACTTGAATTTGATAGGAAATCATTCGATGAGTTTTTCTAAATCGATATATTATATTTTGAATGATGTTTCAGTGGGAGCTACAAATCATTATTCAGTTGAAATTCTGGACCCTGCTCAAAGATATTTGTATAGAGTTACTTCCAGCAGTGGTAACATAATGACTCCATCTGTTAATTCTATGCTCTTAAAAACAAAACCGCTCGAAATTCCTACGACTTTGGAGGCTAAAGATGTGAGTTCTTCTTCCTTTACTGCTAACTGGGAGGAAGATTCTTACGCTACGGGTTATTACTTAGATATTTATCGATTAGACGGACAGGTAATTTCGGAAACAGAAGGTTTCGATATGGTGTCAGGAACAACCGGAAAACCACTGCCGGAAGGTTGGAGTGGAACAGCGAGCGGCTCTTACACATCGTCCATTAGTTCGTGGACTTCGCCGCCTTCAATTGCCTTAAAGAATGATGGGGAATGGCTTCAAACAAAAAATTATCCCGGAATTATTAATCAATTGGACTTCACATATAAATATCAAACCGGAGGAACAGGTTCATATTTGAAAGTAGAAATGAGAAACAATTCGGTGTGGGAGAGAATTGACAGTATCCCTTTCGTAAATAACTCCGCAGCTATTAAATCATATGATTTTCCGGGAGATAAAAATTATTCAGCGGTAAAATTCACATATAAAAAAGTTTCTGGAAACTTAGCCTTGGATAATGTATCAATAAATCACGGTAAGCAGGATACAATTTTTATTCATAAAAACATCTACACTACATCCAATCAATTCCAAATAAATGATTTGACTGAAAGTGGTGTATATTATTATCAGGTCCGGTCAACGAAAGGTAGCTATATATCTGATTCATCTGAAGCAATGAGCGTACTTACCGTTTCAAGCGGTATGAATAGTAATTTCAATAATAAATATCAATTTTATACACTGAATGATGGGTTTGTGATAAAGGGTTTAAATGGGCAGGAAAGTATAAGAATTTATACATTAACCGGTGCACTAATTAAAGAGTTTCATCCCGCTGATAATGAGCAGTTTATTCCGTTAAATGAAAAAGGTGTATTTGTTATCCAGGTTTCTGATGATACGGGAACTGTGTCGTACAAAGTGGTAAAATGAATAGCCAAATAGCCTTTATATATTATTAATGTCATCATAAGGAGTTCATAAGGTGTATATTTGCTTAGACAGAAGCCGTCTCAAATTCCAATCGAGACGGCTTTTATGTGCTTCTGATAAAATCAGATAGATTATTATTAAAGTAGGTCTATCGGTCAAAAAGCAGTTGAACTGTTTTTTTTATATGATCCTAAAATTGTAAGATTACAAATAAAAGATCATTTTTCATAACTAAGAATCAAGGCTGTTTTTTGCAACTTTTTTGACAATTAGGCATTCGGAAAGGTTACGGGTGGGGGACTTTTAAGAAAATATTTTCATTCATTCTATTGTCATTTAAAAAAAACTTTGTACCTTTGCAACCCAATTTGGGAAAAGTCCAAAAGGGCTGTAAAAGAAGTAATTATTAAATAAACACATTGAAAAGAAATGCCTACAATTCAACAATTAGTTAGAAAAGGAAGAAACGTGCTTGTAGAAAAAAGCAAATCTCCTGCTTTGGACTCATGTCCACAGCGTCGTGGGGTGTGCGTTCGTGTTTACACTACAACTCCAAAAAAACCTAATTCGGCTATGCGTAAAGTTGCTCGTGTGCGTTTGACTAACCAAAAAGAGGTGAACGCTTACATTCCGGGTGAAGGACATAACTTGCAGGAACACTCTATCGTGATGGTTCGTGGCGGTCGTGTAAAAGATCTTCCGGGTGTTCGTTATCACGTTGTTCGCGGTACATTAGATACAGCGGGTGTTAGCGGTCGTACGCAACGTCGTTCTAAGTATGGAGCAAAACGCCCTAAACCGGGACAAGCAGGAGCATCAGCAAAGAAATAATCTTTCGACGCGGAATTAGCTGAATTCAGATCTTCGGATCTTTCTAACAAAAAACTAAAAAAATCCAAGTTTTAAAACAACTTGTTTGAGTTTTAAGGTAGCAGTTGAAGGTTGAGTAAATGTCTCAGAGGAGGCGTTGAAGAAGCTTAAGCAACCAAAAAAACAAAAACGGAAATTTTACAAAAATGAGAAAGACAAAACCTAAAAAAAGGATCATTTTGCCCGATCCGGTCTTTAATGAATCAATGGTTACTAAATTTGTTAACCATTTAATGTTTGATGGTAAAAAATCAATCGCTTTCGGTATTTTTTATGATTCATTAGATGTTGTAAAAAACAAACTTCCTAATGAAGAAAAATCCCCCCTTGAAATCTGGAAGAAAGCGTTAGAGAATATTACTCCGTTAGTGGAAGTGAAGTCACGCCGTGTTGGTGGTGCTACTTTCCAAGTTCCCACCGAGATTCGTTCCGACAGGAAAGAGTCAATTTCAATGAAAAATCTTATACTTTACGCTCGCAGACGTGGCGGTCGTTCGATGGCTGAAAAATTAGCTGCCGAAATTATTGATGCGTTCAATAGTCAAGGTGGAGCATACAAACGTAAAGAAGACATGCACCGAATGGCTGAAGCAAACCGTGCGTTCGCACACTTTAGATTCTAATTGATAAAAGCTCTTAATATATTAAAAAGGTATAAAAGGTATAAAAAGATTAATGGCTAAAGCAGATTTAAAATACAATAGAAATATCGGTATCATGGCACATATTGATGCCGGTAAAACGACAACTTCTGAGCGTATCCTTTTTTACACGGGATTAACCCATAAAATCGGTGAAACTCACGAAGGTACTGCCACTATGGACTGGATGGCACAAGAACAAGAGCGTGGTATCACTATCACGTCTGCAGCTACCACCACATTTTGGAACTACAAAGACAATAGATATAAAATCAATCTGATTGACACTCCGGGACACGTTGACTTCACTGTCGAGGTAGAGCGTTCATTGCGTATTCTCGATGGAGCTGTAGCCGCGTTTTGTGCAGTAGGTGGCGTTGAGCCTCAGTCAGAAACAGTTTGGCGTCAGGCAGACAAGTACAATGTTCCGCGTATCGGTTATGTCAATAAAATGGACCGCTCGGGAGCTGACTTTTATGAAGTAGTACGCCAGATCAGCGAGGTCTTAGGAGCAACTCCATGTCCGATTCAGATCCCGATTGGAGCTGAAGAAAACTTCAAAGGTGTGGTTGACTTGATTAAAATGAAAGCTATCCTTTGGCACGATGAGACAATGGGAGCTGAATACCACATTGAAGATATTCCTGCTGAATTAGAAAGTGAAGCCCAAGAATGGAGAGAGAAAATGCTCGAAGCTTGTGCTGAATTTGATGATGTGGTGATGGAAAAATTCTTTGAGGATCCGGACTCGCTTACCGAAGATGAAATCAAAGCAGCCATTCGAAAAGGGACTCTTGAGATGAAAATTAACCCCATTATTTGCGGGTCATCATTTAAGAATAAAGGAGTTCAAACAATGTTGGATGCTGTTTGCGAGTTCCTTCCAAGTCCACTTGATACGCCTGAAATCGTCGGGGTAGACCCGCGTAATCCTGAAAAAGAGATTGTGCGTCACCCCGATATAACTGAACCGTTGACAGCCTTAGCTTTCAAAATCGCAACAGATCCTTATGTAGGTCGCTTGTGTTTCTTCCGTGTTTATTCAGGAAAATTGGATGCCGGTTCATATATTTACAATGCTCGTTCGGAGAAAAAAGAGCGTATTTCTCGTATTTTCCAAATGCACTCCAATAAACAAAACCCTGTAGAAACTATTTTGGCAGGCGATATTGGTGCAGGGGTCGGATTTAAAGATATTCGTACGGGAGATACCTTGTGTGATGAGAAAAGTCAAATCATTCTCGAGTCAATGGACTTCCCGGATCCGGTTATCGGAATTTCTGTAGAACCCAAAACTCAGAAAGACTTAGACAGGCTCGGAATGGGATTGGCAAAATTAGCCGAAGAAGACCCGACATTTACAGTCAAAACTGATGAAGACTCCGGTCAAACCGTAATTAGCGGAATGGGTGAGCTACACCTTGAAATCATTATAGATCGTTTGAGACGCGAGTTTAAGGTAGAATGTAATCAGGGACGTCCGCAGGTTGCCTATAAAGAAGCTATCACAAGACCGGTTGAGCTTCGTGAGGTTTACAAAAAACAATCCGGAGGTCGCGGTAAATTCGCTGATATCATTGTGAAAGTCGAGCCGGTTGATGCTGACTTTGAAGGATCACTTCAGTTTGAAGATGTGGTAAAAGGTGGAAATATTCCAAAAGAATTTATCCCTTCGGTTCAAAAAGGTTTCCAAATGGCGATGAAAAACGGTGTTTTAGCCGGATATCCCATGGACACATTGAAAGTAACATTGCTTGACGGTTCATTCCACGCAGTGGACTCCGATCAGCTTTCATTCGAGATTTGTGCGCAGATTGCTTATAAGAATGCATGTGCAAAAGCGAAACCGGTACTCATGGAACCAATCATGAAAATTGAAGTGGTAACTCCGGAAGAAAGCATGGGTGATGTTATCGGTGACTTGAACAAACGCCGCGGACAAGTAGAAGGTATGGACTCAAGCCGTACAGGAGCAAGAATTGTGAAAGCGAAAGTTCCATTGTCAGAAATGTTTGGATATGTAACAGCTTTACGTACAATCACTTCGGGTCGCGCTACGTCGTCTATGGAGTTTTCACACTACGCTGAACTTTCTTCTTCAATTGCGAAACAAGTAGTAGAAGAAGCAGGCGGAAAAGTTGAATTACTGTAATTAAACATAATATTTCGCTTAGCGAATGACTCTTAAGCGGAAATATTTCAACTAAATAATAATTTAATCTGAGAATGGAGTTTACGCGAAAAACTGTAAACTTCATACTCAAAACTATCAAGGACACATGAGTCAAAAAATCAGAATCAAACTAAAATCGTATGATCACAATTTAGTAGATAAATCTGCGGAAAAAATTGTGAAAACTGTAAAATCAACCGGTGCGGTAGTAAGCGGACCAATTCCACTACCTACTCACAAACGTATTTTTACTGTAAACCGTGCTACATTTGTGAACAAAAAATCACGTGAACAATTTGAACTTTCATCTTATAAACGTCTTATCGACATTTACAGCTCTACCAGTAAAACCGTAGATGCTCTGATGAAATTAGAATTACCAAGCGGTGTAGAAGTAGAGATTAAGGTATAATGCGCTTGTCCTCTAAAAAAGAGGAAAAAGACGAATTTGTACAAAGTTAATTAATAACAATACCGATCCCCCGACAGTAGGGGTTAAGGGTAAAATCAATTAAAATGCCAGGATTATTAGGAAAAAAAATCGGAATGACTTCCGTTTTCAGTGCCGATGGAAAAAATTTACCATGCACTGTTATCGAAACAGGTCCTTGTGTAGTAACTCAAATTAAAACAGTAGAAAAAGACGGCTACGAAGCAGTACAGTTTGGATTTTTACCAAAGTCAGAAAAACACACTACAAAAGCTGAGGCAGGTCATTTCAAAGCTGCAGGAGTAACTCCACATCGCCACTTGGTTGAGTTCAAAGGAGCTGAACAAGAATTTAAATTAGGTGAAGTAATCACCGTGGACAAGATGTTTGAAGAAGATATCTACGTTGACGTAGTCGGAACTTCAAAAGGTAAAGGTTTTCAAGGTGTAGTAAAACGTCACGGATTTGCCGGAGTAGGAGATGCTTCTCACGGACAACATAACCGTATGCGTGCACCGGGTTCGCTTGGAGCGTCTTCATGGCCTTCCCGCGTAATGAAAGGTATGAAAATGGCAGGACGTACGGGCGGTGAGCGAGTTACGATCCAAAATTTACAAGTATTAAAAGTGATTCCGGAGCAAAATTTATTAGTAGTAAAAGGATCAGTTCCGGGAGCTAAAGGTTCAATTGTAATTATCTATAAATAATCATGGAAATTAATATATTAGACATTGAAGGAAAAGAAACCGGGAAAAAAGTATCGTTAGATGCTGAAGTTTTCGGTATAGAGCCAAATGACCATGCTATTTATTTAGATGTGAAGCAATTTTTGGCAAACAAACGTCAAGGTACTCACAAAACTAAAGGTAGAAGTGAGGTGGCTGGAAGTCGTCGTAAACTTGGTCGTCAAAAAGGTGGTGGCGGAGCTCGTCCGGGTGATATCAAATCACCGATCCGCGTAGGAGGTGGACGTGTTTTTGGTCCGGTACCACGTGATTACAGCTTTAAGCTGAATAAGAAAGTGAAACAACTCGCGCGTAAATCGGCCTTATCATACAAAGCTAAAGACAACGCCATAACGGTAGTTAATGAGTTGAATTTCGAAGCTCCAAAAACGAAAGATTTTGTGGCAATGGCGAAAAAATTACAAGTTGCTGATAAAAAGACACTTTTCATTTTGTCAAATGGAAATAAAAACGTATATTTGTCGGCTCGAAATTTAGAGAAATCAAAAGTTATAACTGTTTCAGAACTAAATACTTACTCAATTATGAACGCGAATAATTTAGTGTTTACGGAAGATTCGGTTGCTGCAATTCACCAAATTTTTAAAGCATAAGGAGAATTAGACTATGGGAATTATAATAAAACCAATCATTACTGAAAAGATGTCTAATCTTGGCGAAACGCTTAACAGATACGGCTTTAAGGTGGATAAAAACGCAAACAAGATTGAGATCAAGAACGCGATTGAAAAAATGTACAGTGTTACGGTTACCGATGTAAACACAATGGTATCAGCACCTAAAAAAAGAATTCGCTATACAAAAAGCGGTTTCAACAAAGGCGCAACAACTGCTTACAAAAAAGCGATCGTGACACTGAAAGAAGGTGATACAATTGATTTTTATAGCAATATTTAAATATAGTTTATAGTTTGCAGTTTATAGTTCGTAGTTTGAGAAAACAAAGGATTATAAAATCGTAAATCGTAAATCGTAAATCGTAACAAAAAAATGGCTGTACGTAAATTAAAGCCCACAACACCGGGGCAGAGACACAAGGTTATTGGTACATTTGACACAATTACTTCAAGTGCACCAGAGAAATCTCTTGTAGCGGGAGCTAACTACAAAAGCGGTGGTCGGAATAATAAAGGTAGGATGACCATGCGCCAATTAGGAGGCGGACACAAGAGAAAATACAGAGTAATTGACTTTAAACGTAACAAAGACGGTGTGCCGGCAACAGTAAAATCAATCGAATACGATCCGAATCGTTCGGCACGTATCGCGTTGCTTTTTTATGCTGATGGCGAAAAACGTTACATTCTTGCGCCAAACGGACTGCAAGTGGGTCAAGTTTTGAATTCAGGAGCTGGAGTAGCACCTGAAGTTGGTAACGCATTGTATTTGCAAGACATTCCGCTTGGTACCGTAGTTCACAATATCGAATTGCGTCCCGGACAAGGAGCTTCCATAGCTCGTTCCGCCGGTACTTTTGCGCAGCTTACTTCGAGAGAAGACAAGTATGCATTGATTAAAATGCCATCGGGAGAAATCAGAAAGATACTTTCCACTTGTAAAGCAACTATTGGAACCGTAGGAAACTCCGACCACGCTCTAGAAAGATCCGGTAAAGCCGGTCGTTCACGCTGGTTAGGACGTCGTCCACGAGTAAGAGGTGTAGCGATGAACCCTGTTGATCACCCGATGGGTGGTGGTGAAGGACGAGCTTCAGGTGGACACCCACGTTCACGTAAAGGATTGTTGGCCAAAGGATACCGCACGCGTCGTCCAAAAAACCAATCCAATCAGTATATTATTGAAAGAAGGAAAAAATAATCAGAATTAAAAGTTAAGTAAATAATATGAGCCGTTCGTTAAAAAAAGGACCATTTATCAGTGTTAAATTAGAAAAGAAAGTCGTAGCCATGAATGAAGGCGGTAAAAAATCCGTAATCAAAACATGGTCACGAGGATCAATGATATCACCTGATTTTGTGGGGCACACAATCGCAGTTCACAATGGAAATAAATTTATTCCCGTATATATTACAGAAAATATGGTAGGACACAAATTGGGAGAATTTGCACCTACACGTATCTTCCGCGGACACGGTGGTAAGAAAAGATAATCCGGTGAAAAAGTTTAAAGTAAGAAAAAAGTAAAAATTTCGATACAATGGGTCAAAGAAAAAGAATATCAGCCGAGGAGAGAAAAGAAGCTAAAAAATCGCTTTACTTTGCCAAGCTAAATAACGTACCTACTTCACCACGCAAAATGCGTCTGGTAGCGGACATGATTCGCGGTATGGAGGTTAACAAAGCTCTGAGCGTATTAAAATTCTCCAAAAAAGAGGCTTCCGGAAAGATGGAAAAATTGTTGAAATCTGCCATTTCAAATTGGGAAGCAAAGACCGAAGAAAATGCAGAAAATGCCAATTTATATGTAAGTGCAGTCTATGTAGATTCAGCGACTATGTTGAAGCGTTTGCGCACCGCGCCGCAAGGCCGCGGATACCGTATCCGTAAACGTTCGAATCACGTAACACTGTTTGTAGATACCAAATTCACTAACGATAACCAAAATTAAGCAAGATGGGACAAAAGACAAATCCAATTAGTAATCGTCTTGGAATCATCAGAGGATGGGATTCCAACTGGTATGGTGGCAACGACTATGGTGACACCCTGCTGGAAGACAGTAAAATTAGAAAATACCTAAACGCCCGCCTTGCAAAAGCAAGCGTATCACGCATCGTTATCGAACGTACGTTGAAACTTATCACTATCACAGTATGTACAGCTAGACCCGGTATTATTATTGGTAAAGGCGGTCAAGAAGTAGATAAGCTGAAAGAAGAGTTGAAAAAAATCACCGATAAAGAGGTGCAAATAAACATTTTTGAAATCAAACGTCCGGAACTCGATGCGGTAATCGTAGCAAATAACGTAGCACGCCAGTTGGAAGGAAAAATCGCTTACAGACGTGCCGTGAAAATGGCTATTGCTTCAACTATGAGATTGGGAGCCGAAGGAATTAAAATCCAGGTATCAGGGCGACTGAACGGTGCTGAGATGGCACGTTCCGAAATGTACAAAGAAGGTAGAACACCTCTTCACACATTTAGAGCAGATGTAGATTATGCGCACGCCGAAGCACTTACAAAAGTAGGTATCATCGGAGTTAAAGTGTGGATATGCCGTGGAGAAATCTATGGTAAAAAAGATCTTGCTCCGAACTTTACCGCTGCTAAAGATTTGCGAGGTGGACGTCACGGTGGTGGCGACAGACCGTACGACAGTAGAGGAGGTGGCAGAGGCTTTAGAAAAAGAAAAAAATAAGAAATTGATAAACAGAGTTTTTTAAGAGTATAATCTTACGACTTGTTTATATAAAACACGTTAACTAATTATGTTACAACCTAAAAAAACCAAATACAGAAGGTTTCAGGACGGAAAGTTCAAAGGTAATGCTCAGCGTGGAAATCAGCTTGCTTTTGGTACTTTCGGAATCAAAACCTTAGAATCGAAATGGCTGACCGGACGTCAGTTAGAAGCAGCCCGTATCGCCGTTACTCGTTTTATGCAGCGTGAAGGGCAGGTGTGGATTCGTGTGTTCCCCGACAAAGGAATTACCCGCAAGCCGGCAGATACACGTCAGGGTAAAGGTAAAGGAGCTCCGGAAGGATTCGTAGCGCCGGTTACTCCCGGACGTATTTTGTTCGAGATAGATGGCGTTCCCTATGATGTAGCTAAAGAAGCATTGCGTTTGGCAGCTCAAAAATTACCTGTAACTACCAAGTTCGTTGTAAGACGCGACTATGAACCAACATCTAAAGCATAAAGAACAATGAAAACAGCAGAAATAAAAGAATTGTCAACTAAAGAACTTTTAGAGAGATTAGAAGCAGAGAGAGATCATTTGACTCGTTTGAGAATGAATCACGCCATTTCTCCACTCGATAATCCTATGCAAATAAAAGATGTACGTCGTAATATTGCACGTTTTGCAACTGAATTGCGTCAGAGAGAATTAAATAAATAGAATAAAGCTATATTCTGATGGAAACAAGAAATTTAAGAAAAGTAAGAATAGGTGTGGTGTCAAGCAACAAGATGGACAAAACCATTACTGTGGCTGTAAGATGGAAAGAAAAACACCCAATTTACGGAAAGTTCGTAAATAAGACCAAGAAATATCACGCTCACGATGAGAAAAATGATTGCAATATCGGTGATACAGTTACAATAATGGAAACACGCCCGACGAGCAAACTGAAAAGATGGAGATTAATCGAAATTAACGAAAGAGCTAAATAACACAAAACAATGGTACAACAAGAATCAAGATTAGTAGTAGCCGATAATAGCGGTGCAAAAGAAGTTCTATGCATTCGCGTACTGGGAGGTACAGGTAAGCGCTACGCATCACTTGGCGACATCATCGTAGTCAGTGTGAAAAGCGTAATCCCGTCTAGCGACATTAAAAAAGGTATCGTATCAAAAGCTGTAATCGTACGTACAAAAAAAGAAGTACGAAGAGCTGATGGTTCGTATATTCGATTTGATGATAACGCCTGTGTGTTGTTGAACAATGCAGGTGAAATTCGTGGAAGTCGTATTTTCGGTCCGGTAGCACGTGAGCTTCGTGCAACAAATATGAAAATTATATCACTTGCACCTGAGGTGCTTTAAAAAAATTAGAAATGTGAAATTAGAAATTAGAAAAATTAGATGTGAGTTTATACTAAAACTTCCGACTTCTAACTTCTAACTTCTGAATTCTAACTTAAAAAGAGATGAGTAAATTACACATTAAAAAGGGTGATACCGTATATGTAAATACCGGAGTTGACAAAGGCAAAACCGGAAGAGTACTAGAAGTTCTTGTGAAAGAACAACGTGCTTACGTAGAAGGTATAAATTTGGTGTCGAAACATACCAAGCCCAATGCTAAGAGCCCTCAAGGTGGCATTATAACTAAAGAAGCTTCTATCCACATTTCGAACCTTAATCCGGTGGAAAAAGGAATACCGGTACGTGTAGGAAGAAAACGTAGCGAGGATGGAAAATTGGTACGTATATCAAAAAAGACAGGAGAAGAAATTTAAAAAATGGAAACAGCAACTTTAAAAAAAGAATATAGAGAACGCATTGTTCCTATCCTGATGAAAGAGTTTGGCTACACATCAGTTATGCAAGCTCCAAAACTTGAGAAAATTGTATTGAATCAAGGTCTTGGTATTGCTGTAGCAGACAAAAAAATCATCGAAACAGCTATCAATGAAATGACTCAAATCACTGGTCAAAAAGCTGTTCAGACTGTATCCACAAAGGACGTTTCAAACTTTAAACTTCGTAAAAAAATGCCAATCGGCGTACGAGTTACACTACGCGGTGAGCGTATGTATGAGTTTTTGGAGCGTCTTGTTCGTGTAGCCTTACCCCGTATCCGTGACTTCAAAGGAATAGACAATAAACTGGATGGTCGTGGAAATTACACACTTGGTGTTACGGAGCAAATTATTTTTCCTGAAATTAACATCGACAGTATCAGCAGACTATTGGGAATGAACATCACATTTGTTACATCAGCAAATACAGATGAAGAAGGTTACGCGTTGTTAAGAGAATTTGGATTACCATTTAAGAAAAATTAAAAGAAAGAGAGAAACACAATGGCAAAAGAATCAATGAAAGCCCGTGAGGTGAAAAGAGCCAGAATGGTTGCAAAGTATGCCGCAAAACGTGAGCAGCTAAAAGCCGAAGGTGACTACGAAGCGCTTCAAGCAATTCCGAAAAACGCTTCTCCGGTTCGCTTGCACAATCGTTGCAAAATTACCGGTCGTCCGAAAGGTTATATGCGCCAGTTTGGTATTTCACGTATTCAATTTCGTGAAATGGCTTCAAAAGGCTTAATCCCGGGTGTGAAAAAAACAAGTTGGTAAACTTGCCCCCTAACCCCCTAAAGAGGGGAATACGGTGGAATAGTCAAGTTATAATTGACTTTTGAGATTTACCCGACAATAATAATCGAAAAAATTTTGACAAGTGCCCTTTAAACTTCCCTTTAGGGGTTGGGGGCAGGTCTCTTAAATATTGTCCCGCTATCGGGATCAATTTAAATCAATAAAAACAATGACAGATCCAATTGCAGATTATCTTACTCGATTGCGGAATGCTATCAAAGCAAACCACCGTGTGGTGGAAATTCCGGGGTCGAATTTGAAAAGAGAAATGACAAGGATATTGCATGAAAAAGGCTATATCCTGAACTACAAATTTGTAGAAAACGAAACTCAGGGCATTATTAAAATTGCTTTGAAGTACGATCCGGTTAACAAAGTTAACTCAATTAAAAAATTACAGCGAGTATCAACTCCCGGTTTGCGTCAGTATGTAGGTTACAAAGAAATGCCTCGTGTATTGAACGGACTTGGTATTGCTATTCTTTCAACTCCTAAAGGCGTAATGACTGACAAAGAAGCTGTTGGGCTGAAAGTTGGAGGTGAAGTATTGTGTTATGTTTATTAATGTAGGGAGGAAAAAGAATGTCAAGAATAGGTAAATTACCCATAACGGTTCCTGCAGGCGTAACATTGTCAGTAAAAGACAATGTAGTAACTGTAAAAGGACCTAAAGGAGAGCTTTCCCAATCAATCGATCCCAGCATTAAAATGGAAATTGAGGGAAATGAATGTAAAGTTATTCGTGAAAATGACGATAAACAAACACGTGCGTACCATGGTCTATATCGTTCATTGATCAATAATATGGTTATTGGTGTTTCAGAAGGATATAAGAAAACCCTGGAATTAGTAGGTGTCGGATTCCGAGCTTCCAATCAAGGACAAGTATTGGAATTATCATTAGGATTTACCCACCCGGTTTATATGGTATTGCCCAAGGAAATTAAGATTGAAACAAAATCTGAACGTAATCAAAGCCCGTTGATTATGCTTGAAAGTATTGACAAACAATTACTGGGTCAAGTGTGCGCTAAGATTCGTTCGTTCCGCAAGCCTGAACCTTACAAAGGAAAAGGAGTTAAATTCCAAGGAGAATATATTCGTCGTAAAGCTGGTAAATCAGCAAGTAAATAATCTAAGTAAACTTTTGAGACAATGAGTAACAAGAAATATAAAAGAAGAGAAAGGATTAAAATGCATATCCGGAAAAGTATTTCGGGAACTGCTGAAAGACCGCGCCTTACAGTATTCAGAAGCAACGCTCAAATATATGCTCAGCTAATTGACGATGTGAATGGTGTAACTCTTGCCAGTGCATCCTCTCTCGGAAATGTAGAAAAAGGAGCAAAAAAAGCTAAAGCAACAGAAGCAGCTGAAACAAAACAAGCAAAAGAAACAAAAACCGCTAAAACTGCAGTAAAAGAGAAAATTACTAAAACTCAACAAGCTGCAAATGTAGGTAAAAAAATAGCTCAGGTAGCTTTAGAAGCAGGAATTAAAGAAGTGGTATTCGACCGTAACGGTTATTTGTATCATGGACGTGTTAAACAATTAGCTGACGCGGCACGCGAAGGTGGACTTAAATTTTAATCACAATGGCAACAAACGCAAATAGAGTAAAGACTACAAACGATTTAGAACTGAAAGACAGATTAGTAGCTGTTAATCGCGTAACAAAAGTTACAAAAGGTGGTAGAACATTCAGTTTTTCGGCTATGGTAGTAGTAGGTAACGAAGATGGTATTGTAGGTTGGGGTTTAGGAAAAGCCGGTGAAGTTACCGCTGCAATTGCTAAAGGTACTGAAGCTGCTAAAAAGAACTTAATCCGAGTGCCCGTACTAAACGGAACAATCCCACACGAACAATTGGCAAGATTTGCAGGAGCAAGCGTGTTTATTAAACCGGCTACTCAAGGAACCGGAGTTGTGGCAGGTGGCGCTATGCGTGCAGTTTTGGAGAGCGTGGGAATTACAGACGTTTTAGCAAAATCCAAAGGATCTTCTAATCCTCACAACTTAGTGAAAGCGACTATTCTGGCTTTGAGCGAATTACGTGATGCGCGTATGGTAGCACAAAACAGAGGTGTATCACTTACTACAGTGTTTAACGGTTAATAATTTCAGAAATAAGTATGGCAACAATTAAAATCAAACAAGTGAGAAGTCGGATTAACTGTCCGAAAGACCAAAAAAGAACATTGGATGCATTAGGTCTGAGAAAACTTAACAGTGTAGTTGAACACGAAAGTTCACCAACCATTCTCGGAATGGTGAAAAAAGTGCACCACTTAGTGAAAGTCCTTGACTAATGACCCGAAAACCCAATAAGAAAAATTCACAGCAGATACAGTGATAATAATGGGTTATAAATATTAACTTTAGTTTTTTAATAAAAGAAAAAAGTAAACAAGTAAGATAAGCTGAAACATTCGTTTATTTTGTTTACATCACAACATATTACAAATATGAACTTATCAAATTTAACACCGGCACCCGGTTCTGTAAAAACACGTAAAAGAATTGGACGTGGCTCAGGTTCAGGAATGGGCGGCACTTCTACAAGAGGACACAAAGGAGCTAAATCTCGTTCCGGATATTCTCGAAAAGTAGGTTTTGAAGGTGGTCAAATGCCAATCCAAAGACGTTTGCCTAAGTTTGGATTCAAGAACATTAACCGCATAGAGTATAAAGCTATTAACCTTGAAACTATTCAAGCTTTAGTTGACAGCAAAAAACTCGAAAAAGTGGGTTTGGAAGAACTTCGCGATGCAGGTTATATTTCTAAATCAGCCTTGGTAAAAGTTTTAGGGAAAGGTACTCTTACTGCAAAAGTTGAAGTTTCGGCAAACGCTTTCTCAAAATCAGCCGAAGAAGCAATAGTAGCAGCCGGAGGATCAGTCGTTAAACTATAAAACAACATTTCAAACCATCTATTTTCTCTAATAATGAGAGTAGATGGTCTGTTTTAATCTGCATTTCGCAGTCAATCACCTACAAAATAATAGCTTCTTATGAATAAGTTTATTGAAACTTTAAAGAATATCTGGAAAATCGAAGACCTCAGGGATAGAATTATTACAACGATTTTGTTTGTATTAATTTATCGTTTTGGATCTTTTATAGTTTTACCCGGCGTAGACGCTAATTCACTTGCCGCGCTGAAAAGCCAAACAAGCGGTGGAATCATGGCTCTATTAGACATGTTCTCCGGAGGAGCTTTCCAGAATGCATCAATTTTTGCCTTGGGAATCATGCCCTATATCTCTGCTTCGATTGTGATTCAGTTGCTTACAGTAGCGGTTCCCAGATTCCAAAAACTTTCTCGTGAAGGAGAAAGCGGCAGGACAAAAATGAATCAATACACACGTTACTTGACTCTTCTTATTTTAGTGTTGCAAGGACCGTCTTATCTGACTAACCTTAAAATACAGGTAGCGCAATCAGGAGCAGCAATACCCGAAGGGCTATGGTTTATGATATCTTCTACGCTTATTCTTATGGCCGGAAGTATGTTCGTAATGTGGCTTGGAGAGAGAATCACGGATAAAGGTATCGGTAATGGTATTTCCTTTATCATTATGATTGGTATTATCGCGCGTTTACCCGTATCATTGATTCAGGAGCTTTCTTCACGAATCAACGATTCAGGAGGTGGATTAGTAATGTTCATTCTTGAAATCGTAATTCTACTGGTTGTAATCGGATTTTCTATCTTGCTTGTACAAGGTACACGTAAAATTCCGGTACAATATGCGAAAAGAATTGTTGGAAACAAGCAATACGGTGGAGTACGTCAGTACATTCCATTGAAAGTGAATGCTGCCGGTGTGATGCCTATCATTTTTGCACAGGCAATTATGTTTATCCCTATGGCATTTGCCGGATATTCGTCAACTGATGGAGGAAGCAGTTTTTGGAACAGCTTCAAGAATTTCGAAAGTTTACCATACAACTTGGTATTTGCTTTTTTAGTTATCGCATTTACCTATTTCTATACAGCTATTACAGTAAATCCTACTCAAATGGCTGAAGACATGAAGCGTAACAACGGATTTATCCCCGGAGTAAAACCCGGAAAAAGAACTGCTGAATACTTAGATACAATAATGTCTAGAATTACACTCCCCGGATCAGTTTTCTTAGCGATTGTGGCTATTCTTCCGGCTTTTGCTTCACTACTTGGTATCAATCAAGGTTTTGCGCAGTTCTTTGGAGGAACTTCGTTGCTAATTCTTGTCGGTGTAGTTTTGGATACTTTACAGCAAGTAGAAAGTCACTTATTAATGCGTCACTACGACGGACTGTTGAAATCCGGTAGAATAAAAGGTCGTACCGGAGGAGCTTCAGCTTATTAGTCAGAAAATAGACCAATTGACACGTAGAGCATAGACAAAAAAGTTTATCATCTCTAATAGTCTAATGTCTTAAAGTCTTAAATATAATGATTTTTCTAAAATCAGATGATGAAATAGAATTGCTTCGGGAAAGCAACTTAATTGTAGCCAAAACGTTGGCTGAATTGGCAAAAATGATTCAACCCGGAGTTACTACGCTCCAACTCGACAAACGAGCAGAAGAATTTATTAGAGACAACGGTGGTATTCCCGGATTTTTAGGATATGGCGGATTCCCGGGTTCGATTTGCACTTCGGTAAATGAACAAGTTGTACACGGGATTCCTTCAAAAGATGTGGTGTTGAAAGAAGGAGATATTATTTCTGTTGATTGCGGAGTTTTGAAAAATGGATTTCACGGTGATTCAGCTTACACATTCTGTGTGGGAGAAGTCGCACCAAATACGATTCAACTGCTTCGAACTACAAAAGAATCGTTGTACAAGGGAATTGAACAAGCGGTTGAGGGTAAAAGAATCGGAGATATCTCTGCTACAATTCAGGAATATTGTGAAAAAGAAGGATTTTCTGTTGTAAGAGAGATGGTTGGACACGGCGTAGGACGCAATTTACATGAATCTCCTGAAGTGCCGAACTACGGTAGAAAAGGTAACGGACTTTTATTGAAATCAGGAATGACCCTTGCTATTGAACCGATGATTAATCTCGGAACCCGTAAAATAGTTTTCGAAAAAGATGGATGGACCACACGAACATACGACAGGTCTCCATCAGCTCACTTTGAGCATTCGGTAGCAATTCGGCAGGGAAAAGCAGATGTCTTATCCAGCTTCAAATATGTAGAAGAAGTATTGGGAGAAAGGGAATTTTAGTTTATAGTTTAATTTGAATACTTCAAGCTTTTAAGTTAACTCAAAGCTAAATTCTCAAAATTAATTTTAACATTATGGCTAAACAACAAGCAATAGAACAAGACGGAACGATAATCGAAGCATTATCCAACGCTATGTTTCGGGTAGAGCTTGAAAACGGACACGTAATAACAGCTCATATCTCGGGTAAGATGCGTATGCACTACATCAAGATACTTCCCGGCGACAGAGTGAAAGTGGAAATGTCTCCGTACGATCTTTCAAAAGGGAGAATATCGTTCAGGTATAAATAGTAACCTTCACACTCTTTTTTCGAAAAGGAGTGTCAACGAGGAAAAAACAATATTTTATTATAATAAATTCAACTATTTAAAAGCCTCAGATAGTTGGGATGTCTCCTCCGGGAGATACAGGGGGCTTATCATTATGAAAGTCAGAGCATCAGTAAAAAAACGTTCGGCAGACTGCAAAATCGTACGCAGAAAAGGACGTTTGTACGTTATTAACAAAAAAAATCCCAAGTTTAAACAACGTCAGGGATAATTTATTCATTTAAATAAACAAAAGTAGTAGTTTATGGCTATAAGAATTGTCGGAGTAGATTTACCTCAGAATAAAAGAGGGGAAGTTGGATTGACTTACATCTACGGAATAGGTCGCAGCAATGCAAGAAAAATCTTGGAAAAAGCCGGAGTCGATTTTGACATCAAGGTAAAAGATTGGACTGACGACCAAGCAGCTAAAATACGTGAAATCATCGGACAAGAATTCAAAGTGGAAGGTGATTTACGCTCAGAGACTCAGCTGAACATCAAGCGATTGATGGATATCGGTTGTTATCGAGGCATACGTCATCGTATTGGGCTACCGTTGAGAGGTCAAGGAACCAAAAACAACGCGCGGACGCGTAAAGGTAGAAGAAAAACAGTTGCAAATAAGAAAAAAGCGACTAAATAGTAATTAACCCATTGCGAATTTTAGCAAACAATTATCAGTAAAATAAATTATGGCAAAAAAAACGGTTGCAGCCAAGAAAAGAGTTGTAAAAGTAGATGGAGTAGGACAGTTACATGTTCATTCATCTTTCAACAACATTATTGTAACCCTTGCAAACTCTGAAGGACAAGTGATCTCTTGGTCTTCGGCAGGCAAAATGGGATTTCGCGGCTCTAAAAAAAATACTCCTTATGCTGCTCAGATGGCAGCGCAAGATTGCTCTAAAGTGGCTTTTGACTTAGGATTACGTAAAGTGAAAGCATACGTTAAAGGTCCCGGAAATGGACGTGAATCTGCTATTCGTACCGTACACGGTGCAGGAATTGAAGTAGTAGAAATTGTTGACGTTACACCACTTCCGCACAACGGATGTCGCCCTCCAAAGAGGAGAAGAGTATAAAGCTGACCCCCCAAGCCCTCTAAAGCGGGGCTGCTTGATAGTAATCTCAAGTATCGATTCTATCAAGATTTCATGGGGATACAATACAAACTAAAAGAATTCAAATTAAAGAAAAACCAAAAAACGCCCTTTCACAATTCCTCCACTTAAGAGGGTAGGGGCTGAATTTAATAATAAAAATGGCAAGATATACAGGACCAAGAACAAAAATTGCCCGTAAGTTTGGAGAGCCGATTTTCGGACCCGATAAAGTTTTGGCGAAGAAAAACTATCCTCCCGGACAACACGGAAATTCACGTCGTCGGAAAACTTCCGAGTACGGAATCCAGCTTCGTGAAAAACAAAAAGCAAAATTTACTTACGGCTTACTCGAAAAACAATTCCGCAGAACATACGAGAAAGCGCTACGTACAAAAGGTATTACAGGGGTTATCCTGATGCAATTACTTGAATCACGCTTAGACAATATCGTTTATCGTTTAGGTTTTGCTCCAACTCGCGCGGGTGCCCGCCAATTGGTAAGCCACCGTCATATTACTGTAGATGGTAAAGTGGTAAACATAGCATCCTATCAAGTGCGTCCCGGTCAAGTAATAGCGGTACGCGAAAAAGATAAATCTATGGAAGTAATTCTCGACTCGTTGAGTGGTTTTAACCATAGTAAATATCCTTGGATTGAGTACTCAGAAGCAGATATGGCCGGAACATTCCTGCATATACCTGAAAGAGAAGACATTCCGGAAAACATTAAAGAACAATTAATCGTAGAGTTGTACTCTAAAAACTAATAAGATTATGGCAATATTAGCATTTCAAAAACCTGAGAAGGTTATCATGTTGGAAGCTGACGATTTTAAAGGTAAATTCGAATTTCGTCCGTTAGAACCAGGTTATGGTATTACAGTTGGTAATGCTTTACGCCGTATTCTTCTTTCTTCGCTCGAAGGTTTTGCCATTACTGCAATCCGTATTGACGGTATAGATCATGAGTTTTCTTCCATTCCCGGTGTGTTGGATGATGTTACAAATATAATTCTGAACTTAAAACAAGTACGTTTCAAACAAATTGTTGAAGAA
This sequence comes from Porphyromonadaceae bacterium, assembly GCA_012523295.1. Classification (GTDB taxonomy): domain Bacteria; phylum Bacteroidota; class Bacteroidia; order Bacteroidales; family Paludibacteraceae; genus UPXZ01. Next base: position 24,800 of record JAAYIT010000191.1, read on the forward strand.
TTAGACAATGAAAAAGTAACTATATCCGTAAAAGGCACTACTGCTTTCAAAGCGGGTGATTTAGGAAAACACCTGACCGGATTCGAGGTTTTGAATCCCGATCTTGTAATTTGCAAAATGGATAAATCCGCAAGTTTCAACATCGATATTACTATCACAAAAGGGAGAGGGTATCTTCCGGCAGAAGACCTGAAAATTACCAACCACGAAATTGGAGTTATTCCGATTGATGCGGTATTTACTCCCATTCGTAACGTGAAATATTCTGTTGAAAACTTCCGTGTGGAGCAAATTACAGACTACGAAAAATTGGTAATCGAAATTCTTACCGATGGTTCTATCCATCCGAAAGATGCGCTGAAAGAAGCCGCGAAGATTCTGATTCATCATTTTATGTTGTTTTCTGATGAAAAAATCTCATTGGAAGTACCGGAAGGTGACAACAGTGATGAATTTGATGAAGAAGTACTGCATATACGTCAATTGCTTAAAACCAAACTTACTGACCTGGAGCTTTCCGTTCGTGCGCTCAACTGCCTGAAAGCGGCTGACGTAACTACTCTGGGCGAATTGGTAAGCAACCACAGACACGACTTGCTGAAGTTCCGTAATTTTGGTAAAAAATCGTTGTCAGAATTAGAAGAAAAATTAGATAGCTTGAATCTAACCTTCGGTATGGATGTGAGCAAATATAAATTAGAAAAAGAGTAAATAAAGTTAGAAGTTAGACGTTAACAGTTAGCAGTTTGCAGTTTGCAGTAAGGAATGAGTAATGTACAAATTTAATAACTGTATACTATAAACTTTAAACTATGAATTACAAACTACATACTAAAAACAACAAACTTCCAATTTCTTAAGAGAAAATACAACAATGAGACATAATAAGAAATTTAATCATTTGAGTCGTACTTCAACGCACAGAAAAGCTATGTTGGCCAATATGGCTATCTCGTTGATTCGTCATAAGAGAATTTCTACTACGCTGGCTAAAGCTAAAGCGCTACGAGTGTATGTAGAACCGCTATTGACAAAAGCAAAAACAGATACAACTCACTCACGCCGTATTGTTTTCAGCTACTTGCAAAACAAAGAAGCCGTAACCGAACTTTTCCGCGATGTGGCAGTGAAAATCGCTGATCGTCCGGGAGGATATACACGTATTTTACGTACGGGTTACCGTTTTGGTGATAATGCCGAAATGTGTATTATCGAGCTTGTGGACTACAATGAAAATATGCTGAAAGATTCAGTTGCTAAGAAAACTACACGTACTCGTCGTTCGAGAAGATCCGGTGCTGCCACAGCTGCTTCTGCAACTGCTGTTGCCGCTACTGAAAAAGAAGCTGCCCCAAAAGCAGAAAAAGAAAAAGCTCCGAAAGCTGAAAAGGTAGAAGCTAAGGCTGAAGAGGCGAAAGCCGAACCTAAAGTTGAGGAGTCAAATGAGGAAGTGAAAGCTCAAAAAGCAAAAGAAGCAGAGGTGAAAGAAGAAGTAAAAGTAGAGTCGGTAGCTGAAGAGGTAAAAGAGGAAAAAGCCGAAAAGGTAAAAGTGGAAACAAAAGCTGAAGAGGTAGAAGAAAAAACAGATGCAAAAGAAGCAGCTGCAGCGACTGAAACTCCTTCAGACAAAGAAACACCGGAAGCTCCGGCTGAAGAAGAAAAAGCTGAATAATTGTTTGCAATACAATATAAATTATAAGAAAAGGATACTCGAAAGGGTGTCGCTTAATGAGATACACAGCCTTAAAGATTTGCTGAATGAAATAAAAGAGTCTGATTGCCAAAGGTAATCAGACTCTTTTCAAATTCTCCGGTTAAGGGTTGTAAAGATTTTTGTTTTTTCTTGTAACTTCAACTATTCCGAAAGTCTCTGACTATTCGGAAAGTTGTATTATCACACCTCCACAAGTGGTTGAACTGCGTCCGACTTTCGGCGGAAACCCTTGTAACAGCTGAAAAATCAAACTTTAACCGTCCCGCTTTCTTTAGGGATTTGGAGTGCTATCCTACAACCTTACCTCAATCCCATTCTTTTTCAAAAACTGTTTCAATTTCGGAATTTCAATTTCCTTATAATGGAAGATACTTGCGGCAAGCGCTGCGTCAGCTTTTCCTTTCTTAAAGGCATCCACAAAATGCTCCATGTTGCCGGCTCCGCCACTTGCAATTACAGGTACATTGACCGCTTCTGAAACTGCTCTTGTAATCTCCAATGCAAATCCGTCTTTCGTCCCGTCATGATCCATGGAAGTGAGCAGGATTTCGCCTGCTCCGAGCGCTACGGCCTGCTTTGCCCAATCCACCGTTATGAGGTCAGTTGCAACTCGCCCGCCATTCAAATAAACGTACCAATCGCCGTTTGTGAACTTCGTGTCAATGGCAAGAACCACGCATTGCGAACCGAAATCATCGGCTATTTCTTTGATTAATTGCGGATTTTTGACAGCTGCCGTATTGATCGATATTTTGTCTGCCCCACAATTCAAAAGCAGCGCAACATCTTCAACAGAAGAAATACCTCCTCCGACCGTAAAAGGAATATTAATTTCGGCGGCAATCCTCGAAACAAGCTCCGAGAGCGTTTTTCGTTTCTCATTTGTAGCGGTGATGTCCAAGAAAACAAGTTCATCGGCGCCCATTTCGGTGTAGAGTTTTCCTAATTCTACCGGGTCACCTACATCTTTTATATCGACGAAATTTACGCCTTTGACGGTTTTTCCGTCTTTCACGTCTAAGCAAGGGATGATTCTTTTTGTTAGCATGGTTGTATTCTGTGAGTAGTTACGTAAGTTGTTTTATGCCAGCACATTGATTGTCATTTCAATGCATCCCGTCCGTCATTTGACGGTCGGACGGAGAGAAATCTATCAAAATGCATTAGTAAGTTTTTTTATCGGGCAATGGTGTGTTGAAAAATATAATATTAAAATGAACTTTGTATAATTACTTGTCAATAAGCTCGTTTTGACTTGTTTTTATAAAGTTTCGTTATTAAGCGCGATATTGTCTTTCGAAATAACAATCTTTTCCAATTGATTCGTGAGGTTTTTATCAAAAGGTCGTTTCAGACGGACATAATTCTCTGTAAATCCATGCATTACATCGCCATCTCGTTTTCTCTCCCAAAGCACAACGGCTTCTTTCCCGATTTGTTTTTCGTAGAATGCCCGGGTTTTCTCATCAGAAAGTTTGTGCAGCAAATCGCTTCTCCGTTTTCGTTCTTTCAGGTCAACATTGTGTTCGATTTGGAGCATTCTCGTTCCCGAACGTTCGGAATAGGTGAACACATGAAGCTGGGAAAAATCAAGATTTTCCAAGAAATCTACACTTTCATTGAATAGTTCTTCCGTTTCTCCTCGCACCCCGACTATGGTATCCACCCCGATAAAAGCATCGGGCAAATGGTGTCTTATTATTGATACTTTCTCGGCAAAATCTTCTTTTGTGTACCTCCGCCGCATGATTTTCAGCACTTCATTACTACCGCTTTGAAGCGGAATGTGAAAATGCGGCATAAATCGCTTGCTTCCGGCAATAAATTTCACAATTTCTTCACTCATTAAATTTGGCTCTACGGAAGAAATCCGGAAACGTACATTTTCATCAATCTGATCCAGATTTTTGATTAAATCAATGAAACTTTCTCCGTTTCGTTTCCCAAATTCACCTGTATTCACACCCGTCAAAACGATTTCTCCGGCTCCCAGATCGATTACATCATGTGCCATTTTTATTGTTTCGGCAATTGTGCCGCTTCGGCTGTGTCCGCGAGCAAGCGGAATCGTACAGAATGAGCAATAATAATCGCACCCATCCTGAATTTTTAAAAAATACCGAGTCCGATCATCGTGAGAAATCGATGGTTTGAATTCTTTTACTTTTAGAATGTCGCCTCTCCGGATTTTAGAATCCGTTAATTCATCCCATTTTTTCAGGTATTTGAGAATTTCGAATTTTTCATTTGCTCCGAGCACCAGATCCACTCCGTCAATTTTAGCGATTTCATCCGGTTTTAACTGAGCATAACATCCGGTTACAATCATTTTAGCATTCGGATGAAGTCGGTTCAAGCGATTAATTGCTTGTCTGCATTTGTGGTCGGCTGTGTCGGTAACAGAGCAAGTGTTTATAATAACAATATCAGCTTCCTCGCCGCCTCTAACCTTTGCGTAACCTTCTTCTGCAAGTTGTTTTCCGATAGCAGACGTTTCAGCAAAATTTAATTTGCATCCAAGTGTGTGGTAAGCTACTTTTTTATTTTGAAATATGGTGTTGTCAATCATTTTTTTAAAAGTTTGAAGCACGAAGCACGATGCATTATCGCACGAAGTGCACTATCGCCGTAGGCATTATCACACAAAGTGTACTATCGCCGAAGGTATTATCGAGCTAAGTTCATTATCGCAGCATGCACTATCGCTCAAAGAGCATTTTCAGCGATACGCGATCTTTTAAAAAATCCCGTGCAAAGTTACAAAAAAAATCATTGTTGTCCGATAAAAATCGAATAACCTATTTATTTTAGTTTAATATGTCAATTCAAGCGTTGTATTGAACTTTTGTTTTTGTTTCAAAATAGCAAGCCCTGCTGTTCAAAGAGGGA
>JAAYIT010000192.1 GCA_012523295.1 Porphyromonadaceae bacterium
GTAGGTTTTTAACTAAACTTAACAATTAGGTGCGCGTAAAAATAGAAATCTCTCAAAAAACAAAAAAACAGAACTGACTTATTTCTCAATTCTGCTTTTTGAATGCTATTTCACGAATGTCCCTATTATAATGTCTTGAGCATTATTATCCGAAAGTAGTATTTAAACAAAAAGTGCCGTTTCTGCGGCACTTTTTCGTTGATAAAGTTATCCTTTTTACCAATTCAAACGCTAATAACCCAAGATTTTCAACATCGACTTATAGCTTTGCTCCTTGGCAAAAAGCTTTGTAAAATACTCACCATCTTCGTCTTTATCGATAATTACAAGTTTTGGACTCGGAATCAGACAGTGTTGGATTCCGCCGAACCCACTAAGCGATTCTTGGTACGCTCCCATGTGAAAGAATCCGATATATTGTTCTCGCCCTAATTCCATTTTTGGCAAAAAGACAGCATTGGAGTGAACTTCCGCGTTGTAAAAATCTTCACTGTCGCACGTTAATCCGCCCAAATTAACACGTTCATATTCGCTTTCCCAGTTATTAACAGCCAAAAATACATATCGTTGGTTAATTGCCCAGGTATCCGGAAGAGTAGTCATAAACGAACTGTCTATCATGTTCCAAAGTTCTCGGTCGTTTTGTTTCTTTTGGTTGACAATAGAGTAAAGCATAGCGCCACTTTCACCGACAGTATAGGATCCAAACTCCGTAAAAATATGAGGTTCGGGTATTCCATTCTGATTACATATTTGTTTTATTTGCGATACAATCTCCTCAGCCATATACTCATAATCATATTCAAAATCCAAATGTGTCTGAATCGGGAATCCTCCGCCAATATTAAGACTATCCAATGTGGGGCATACAGCTTTCAGTTCACAATACAGATTGACCGCTTTACTTAACTCATTCCAATAGTAAAGGGTGTCTTTTACTCCGGTATTGATAAAGAAATGCAACATCTTCAGATTTACTTGCTTGTTATTTGCTATTTTCTCTTCATAATATGGAATAATGTCGTTGTATCTGATTCCAAGTCGCGATGTGTAGAAGTTAAACTTAGGTTCTTCTTCAGACGCAATTCGGATTCCGACGTTCAGCATCTCGCTGAAATCTTCTAAAAGCAAGTCTAACTCAAAGATATTATCCAAGATTGGAATCACATTTGTAAAGCCGTTTTTGATAAAATTCTGAATATTTTCCACGTACATCGGACGCTTAAAACCATTGCACAAAACGTACGTCTCCGGCTTCAGCAAACCCTGTTCAAACAACGATTCCATAATATTCAGGTCAAATGCGGACGAAGTTTCAAGGTGCGACCCGTTTTTCAAAACTTCTTCCATTACAAATGAGAAATGCGAGCTTTTCGTACAATAGCAATAATGGTAATCACCCTCGTAATCCACCTTTGCCATAGCGACATTAAACATTCGTCTGGCGCGTTGAATGTTTTCTGAAATTTTCGGCAAATACGTTATCCTTAAAGGTGTTCCGTACTGTTTGATAATATCCATAATCGGAATCCCAAACCAGCTCAATTCACCCTCTTCCACATCAAACTCGTGATTCGGAAACTCAAATGTTTGCTCAATCAGATCGATATATTTATTTTTCATACGGTTAAATATTATTCTTTATATTAAGGTCGTATGGAACATGCCATTAACCATTCCCTTGGGTTTAAGACTATTCTTAAATGGCTGTTTCATTCGAAGATTATTTGTTTTTTTTAATATTGTTGAATGTGACTTGCCATCGATCTTCCTCTTTAAGGGTGAAGATTCTACTTTAATGGCTATTTTCATACTAATTTCACAGAATCTATTTCAGTTGGATTGAGTATAAGTAAAGAATGTAAGTTGGTCAGATATCCAAATTACATACAATTTGAACGCAAAGATAATATTAAATTCCAACTTATTATCCTATTTACAAGTAAATTGCAATAAATAATGTAATTATTAAACGCAATTGTCCGATAAAAATAAAATATTTAGTCAGCCTCCGGTTCTTTTGAAAGATTAGATATTATCCTACAAAGATTTAGCCACTTCCGATATGTCGGAATGTTTTATCTGTGGCTGTTTTTAGCGATAGCCTCGCTTAATACTTTGTAGCACTATAATCCCAACTAAAACGCAAGTCTGTCAGCTGACGGAGCAAAACCCAAATAGTAATCTAAATAACAGCAAGTTACATTAAATAGTGAAGTTTTTATCGGACAACAATGATTATTAAAGTAGAATTGATATTTTTTTGTTGACAACGGATTATTGAAATATTTTTTTTAGTGAAAAATTCATTAAATTAAAAAAAGTGCGTATATTTGCACCCGCAAAAGAGAAATTCAGAAAATAGAAGGTGGCTTTAGCTGTCTTTTATAAAGAGTCTAATAAGCATGCGGCATTTTCTAACATCGAATTCTGAATTTTAGTTTTTACGCGAAAATAGCTCAGTTGGTAGAGCATAACCTTGCCAAGGTTAGGGTCGCGGGTTCGAGTCCCGTTTTTCGCTCAAACGCGCTCGGATGGTGGAATGGTAGACACGAAGGACTTAAAATCCTTTGGCCTTTATCGGCTGTGCGGGTTCAAGTCCCGCTCCGAGTACTACAAATGGCTGTAAATCAACAGATTTACAGCCGTTTGTTTTTTGGTGGAGTGTAAATGAATTGACTGTGAATATAGTCAGTCAGCCTTCTTGGCTCTACCGACGCACTATCTGCTCCGGAAATTTGTCCATCTACAGAAAAATAATTAACTTTGCGTGCTTTTTTGCAAAAGAAAGTGTGATGGGAAATTAAGCGACTAATCACTTAAAAACTAAACGCTTAAATTTTGAGTAACACATATATTTTTTACAAATGAAAACTTTTAAATTAAGTGGCGAGGTTCGCCAGGAATTAGGAAAAAAAGCAACTAAGACTTTACGCAGAGCGGAGGTCGTACCTTGCGTATTGTATGGTGGAAAAGAAAACATCCACTTCACAGTAACACAAAGTGATGTGCGTAAATTAATTTACACGCCCGATGTTCACATTGTGGACCTGACTGTTGGTAAAAATCAATCAAAAGCAATTGTAAAAGAATTGCAATTCCACCCGGTGAGTGACAAATTGCTTCATATCGATTTCTTTGAAGTAAGTCCGGATAAACCCGTAATCGTTGAAATCCCGGTGAAACTTACCGGATTGGCAGCGGGTGTGAGAGAAGGAGGTAAGCTTAATCTTGGAATGCGCAAATTGAAAGTAAAAGGTATTTACACAGACCTTCCGGAGAATATCGTGGTTGACGTAACTAAACTTAAATTAGGAAAATCAATTCAAGTTGGCGACTTGTCATTTGATAAATTTGAATTACTAAATACGAAAAATGCAGTCGTAGCGCAGGTGAAATTGACTCGTGCTGCACGTGGTGCCGCAGCTGCCGCTGAAGGTGAAGAAGCAGAAGGAGCAGCAGAAACTCCTGAAACTACTCCGGCTGCAGAAGGCGAAGCAAGTGATAATTAATGAAATACTTAATTGTAGGTCTGGGGAATATTGGTGCAGAATACCAAAATACCCGCCACAACATAGGATTTACAATATTGGACGCATTTGCTAATGCGTCCAATGTTTTTTTTACAGATAACCGTTACGGTGCGACTGCCGAGGTGAAGCTGAGAGGGAGAACTTTGCTCTTGTTGAAACCATCTACTTTTATGAATCTAAGCGGGAATGCGTTAAGATATTGGATGCAAAAAGAGAAAATTCCGATTGAACGGGTGCTGGTTATAGTGGATGATATAGCGTTGCCGTTTGGTACACTGAGATTAAAAACCAAAGGTTCGGATGCCGGGCATAACGGGCTGAAAAATATCCAGGAAATACTCGGACACAACAATTACAATCGTCTGCGATTCGGCATTGGGAATGATTTTCCGAAAGGCGCCCAAGTTCATTATGTCCTTAGCAATTGGTCTGACGAAGAAGCTGAAAAACTACCCGAGAGAACCGAAAAATCAGGTGAAATAATCAAAAGTTTTGTCTTGGCAGGTGCGCAGAATACGATGAATAAATATAATAATAAGTGATAATACTCCTCATTAGAGATTAAGAGTAAAATGGAAATAAGAATCGACAAATGGCTTTGGGCTGTCAGACTTTTTAAAACCCGAAGTCTGGCTTCAGAAGCATGCAAAAAGGGAAAAATACTTGTGCAGGATGTGCAGGTTAAGCCATCACGTGTTGTAAAAGTCGGTGATATTATTCAGGTTAAGAAAAATCCGGTCCTTTATTCATTTAAAGTGCTTGACCTTCCCAAAAGCCGGATGAATGCGAAGCTTGTGCCAGAATTCATGGAAAACGTAACTACTCCCGATCAGTTGGAGTTGATTGAATTGGGAAAAATAGCAGCAAAAACCGGACGCGCACGTGGAACCGGAAGACCTACCAAAAAAGAAAGACGCGATTTGGAAGAATTCTTCGAACCGTTTTTTCTGGATGAGGATGATGAAGAATAACGGGTATAGACATTTCTGTCCGTTTTAATAGAAATAAACCTAACAAGTTTCTGAAACCTGTTAGGTTATCTTATCATGTCATTATTCTCGAAGCGATACGGTCTGAAAGTCTTGAATTTAGATTAAATCTCTTCTGTTTTTTTTCTTAACCATTTTCTTTCTTTTTCGGAAAGTTGTGGAGAAATCACATCATAAACCCGCTTATGATATTCATTCAGCCAATTTCGCTCCTTTTCGGTTAACATTTCTACTTCCACAAGCTTCGTGTCGATATAGCAAAGTGTCAACGTTTCAAATTTCAGAAATTGCCCAAATTCGGTTTTCTCTGCCGGTACCACATGCACCAAATTCTCAATCCGGATACCGTATTTATCGGTTCTGTAAAGTCCTGGTTCATTGGATATTATCATTCCGGGCACAAGCGTTATTGGATTTTCATCCATACGGATATTTTGCGGACCTTCGTGAACATTTAAGAAATGACCGATTCCGTGTCCCGTGCCATGTCCGTAATTTATTCCTTCGTCCCACATTGCTTTTCGTGCCAGAATGTCCAACTGTGAACCGCGCGTATTCACCGGAAATTTCGCCATCCCCAACTGGATATGTCCTTTCAAAACAAGTGTGTAGTCGTATTTTGCTTTTCCGGAAGGTTTGCCTATTGAAATGGTGCGAGTAATGTCAGTCGTCCCATCTAAGTATTGTCCACCCGAATCAAGCAATAAAATCCCTTTCTTTTTTATTTCGACATCACTTTCAGGAGAAGCTTTGTAATGCACAATAGCTCCATGGCCACGATATCCGGCTATTGTAGCAAAACTGTCACCTTTGAAGTTTTTCTGATCTTCACGGAATGAACGAAGTTTATCGGTAATTGAAATTTCAGTCAGAAGTTCTCCTTTCTTCAAGGCTTTCTCTAACCAAATAAAGAAGCGCGTCATAGCCACGCCATCTTTGATCATCGCATTTCGAATACCACGCAATTCCACATCATTCTTCACTGCTTTCAATTTGAAAACAGGCGACATAGCTGTTCTTTTGGTACATTCTGCCGGGATTGCTTCAAAAAGAGATTGATTAAACTTATCACCGTCAACCAAAACCGATTTTGAATTGTGGATACCCGCTAATGCATTTTTTATCTCAAAATAATCTTTTACAAGAATGTTGTTCTCTTCTAAATATTGTTTTGTTTCATCCGTTATTTTTTCAGGAGAAATAAACAACGTCGCGGAATCATTGTCCACCATTGCGTAAGCGATTACCACCGGATTGTAGTCAACGTCATTGCCGCGGATATTAAACAGCCAAGCGATATCATCCAAAGCTGACATAACGAACACATCGGCATACAGTTTTTTCATCTCGGAACGGAGTTCGGTTAATTTCTCTCCAACCGATTTTCCGGTAAATCTCTCATCAAAAATATAAAATGGATTTTTGGGTAATTCAGGTCGTTCAGTCCATATTTTTTTGAGCAAATCAACTGAAACCAACTCAATTCCGTTCAAGGCAAGCTGAGTTTTCATTGATGCATAAGCATTTACAGAAAACATTTCCGCGTTTACTCCTACTTTTTCTCCATTCTTTAGTTCGGAGGCAAACCAAGGAACTATCTCTAAAGTTTCCGGTTCGCCCTGTTTCATCAATTGTATTTCAGTTCCTTCGAGCTGTTCAGCGCCTTGCAAAAAATAACGGCTGTCCGTCCATAGTCCGGCTTTATTTAATGTGAGGGCTACCGTTCCGGCAGAACCGTCAAAACCTGAAATCCATTCTCTTTCTTTCCAAAAATCGGCGATGTATTCACTCGCGTGAGGGTCAGTGCCGGGAATGATGTACGCCGAAATACCTACTTCTTTCATTGCCTGACGCAACAATGCTAATCGTTCGTTGATGTGTGTCATGATATTTAATTAGTTTGTAGCACGAAGCCGGAAGCACGAAGATTTTGTCATGTGCCGTATGCGGGGTGCCGGATGTTACATTAGTCAGATACTTGAAACACGAAGCACGAAGAAAGTGTCAGGTGATTCGTGCTGTACGTTGTTAGATGATTTTTACGTGTTCAGTTAATAAGTATAATTCGTGTTCCACACAAAGATATAAAATTTTAATTGCTAATTTTGGACTTATTAAACTTGATTAACAAAAAAAGATAAATCCTTGATCCGTTAGGATGTTCAATGGTGTCATTCAATCTTTTACCTCTAAAAATTGTTTATTATGAGAATGAACATTAATTTTGTTGTTTCTGATCTATTTTAAATATTGACATTTTCACTTACCCGCTTCCCTATCAGTGGATAGGACAGTTAAATTCTAATTTTTAATTCGCTTTTACAACTATTCCAACGGTCTGCGACTGATTGGAAAGTTGATTTTTAAACATTTGAAGTGGTTGGACTGTGTCCGGTTTTTGACGGAAATCCTTCAAATAGTTGAAATATAGAAGAGCTTAACAGCTCCTGCCTTTCAGAGAGCAAGGGGTCTTTACTATGAAACTCATTAATCAATCTCTCAAAATTAAAAACATTACGCTTAAAAACCGGCTTGGAATGTCGCCAATGTGCATGTATTCAGCTACTGACGGCTTTGCAAGCGACTGGCATTTTGTACATTACGGAACGCGGGCTATGGGCGGAACCGCGCTGATAATTCAGGAAGCTACGGCTGTAACGCCCGAAGGCAGAATCACACCTTACGACCTTGGAATTTGGAAAGACGAGCATATCTCAATGTATCATAAAATCACCGATTTTATCCTTTCTCAAGGTGCAATTCCGGCTATTCAATTAGCACATGCTGGAAGAAAAGCATCGCACGATAAACCAGCAAACGGAGGAAAATTTCTCACACCGGAAAATGGCGGTTGGCAAACCGTAGGTCCTTCTCCAATTCCATTTTCCTCGGAAACTGCCCCTCCAAAAGAGCTTACAATTAATGAAATACGAGAAATTATTCAAGCTTTTACAAGAGCAGCTGAAAGAGCTGTGAAAGCAGGATATAAGATAATTGAAATCCATGCGGCACATGGTTATTTGTTGCAGGAATTTTTATCGACCATCAGCAACCACAGGACAGATGAATACGGTGGAAGTTTTGAAAACAGAATACGTCTTGTTACCGAAGTGGTAGAAAGCGTGCGAAAAGTTATTCCCCAAGAAATGCCTCTTTTTATTCGAATCAGTGCTTCAGATTGGGTTGTAGGTGGATGGACAATCCGAGATTCGGTCAAGTTGGCTGAAGTTTTGAAAAACAAAGGAGTCGATTTGATTGATTGTTCATCTGGAGGAAATTCACTTTTGGCAAAAATTCCATTCGAACCGCTTTACCAAGTTCCGTTTGCCGAAGCCATCAAACAAAGAGGAATATTGACTGCGGCTATCGGTTTAATTACCAATCCAAAACAGATTAATACAATTCTGAAGAAAGAACAAGCAGATATTGTCCTTTTGGGCAGAGAGTTACTCCGCAATCCGTTTTTCCCATTACAAGCCGGGATTGATTTTCCGGAGCAATATGTGAGAAGCAGGAAGTAAATTTTCTGTAGTTTTTTGAATTTTGTTTTTGATTTTCTTAAAAGAACTTACAAAACAGACTTCAGCTTCGATTATCAGTCAAATTTATAAAATAACATATCAACTAATTGCAAATTTATCTCTTGAATAATGAGCATACACGTTTTTTTGGTTTTAATAAGTGGTCTTTTCTGGACAATTGTTTACATTGATGCAATTCGCATCGGTTTCAAATATAAAACGTATGCCATACCATTTTGGGCATTGGCTTTGAATATCGCGTGGGAGCTGCTCTGTACAGTCTTTGGAATAATTGAGGTAGGTGTAAACGAGCAAATTGTGGTGAATATAATTTGGTTTATTTTTGATCTTTTCATAGTTTATACCTATTTTAAATACGGTTTTCAAGATTCAAACTTTACAATAAGAAGCCAGTTTAATTTTTGGAGTATAGTCGTTATTGGTGGTTCTTTCCTGATTCAATATTTATTTATCTATGAGTTTGGAATGATAAGAGGTGTAATTTATGCGGCATTTTTACAGAACTTTATAATGTCTGTTCTCTTTATAAATCTGCTTGAAAAAAGGCAAAGCTCAAAAGGTCAATCCATGCTTATCGCTGTTTCAAAATGCATTGGTACCATTGCACCAACCATCCTTTTCGGCTACTTGGGAACACGTGCCACAGCCGGTCCCGTACATTTTGTACTTGGAGTCGGAGCTTTGATTCTTGTGTTTGATATAATGTATATTTACTTGCTTTATAAAACGATAAAGAGTGAGAAAAGAGGTAAGTTGGTGGTTGGATAGAGGAAAATATTGATCTATTTTTTTCCGAATTCATTATCTATTTAAATTTTCATTGAATATACCGGAATCCAAGCACGTCATGATGGAAAAATAAATTTGGAAGTAAATTTAGACAACAAGTTTTTCAAAAATTGTGAGTATCAAAATAACACGTACAAATAATCTTTATCAGGAGGTATTAAAAAAAATAAGTGAATTACTCCCAATTAATGGTCTAATGGTTTTTATTAAAGAAAAACCCATTCTACAGATAAATAGTCACGCTGTGGCTATCGATATATTGCTTTCCCAAAATGGAATTGTGATTTGATACACTTTAATGAAGTAGCCGTCAACTTTAAGTTGACGGCTACTTCATCACACTAAAAATTTTTCAAATAACTTTCTCAAGTTCATTTACTTCCTTCTCTTAAAAGAAAGAAGTGCAGGCTGAGATAAAGGTAAAGGACTGGGATCTATCCATAAATTCAAAAATAATGTCTCGCCGGTTTTAGTTTGAAAAGTTTCAAAGCTTCCCTTATCTTTTATCCCGGGGAATGTCAACTCACCCGCACTACCGCTATACGTATAAGTAAATACGTGACCATACCCTCCAAGTGTAATATTTTCGCCCACCGTAGTTTGCTGTATAGAAATTGTCCCTTTGTTATCTGCTTTAAACTTCAATTCAACAACCCGCATTGCCAGTATGGTGTCACCTTTATATATATCGGACAATTTAGTAGTATCAGTCCATATAGAGCCGACAAGCGTATCTAACTCTACCTTAGTACAAGCGGTGGAAATCAACAGAACCGCAATTAATGTAATTAATGTCTTTTTCATAATGGTATTGTTTATTAATAATAATCTCCCTTAAAAATTATTTCAACCGTTACTATTTCTCTTTTTTCAGAAAAATCTTAATTGGTACTTTAATTGGACCTAAAAGCGGATTACCCGGGATTACTTGCATTGTGTTCGAGTCATACGTGGTAAAAGTTGCATTTGATTCTTTAAAGTTTATTTCTCCTTTAGCACCACTATACGTATAGGTAAACTCGTAAATTTCCTCTGGAGCTGTAATGTCCTCATTCACTTCCGCTTCACTATGAACTAACTTCCCTTTTCTGGCCGTTTCGAAATGGAGAACTGATGTTCGCTTTACATCATAATCCACACCTTGATGGCTGTACTTCATGGTACTAGTATTTACCCATTTGGTGTCGGCGAGAGTTTCTAACTCTTCCTCCGTACAAGCGGTAAAAATAAATAGAACCGCCATTAGCGTAATTAATGTCTTTTTCATAATGGAATTGTTTATTTGGTTAATAATGCGAGATTAAAACTTGAATTGAAATTTGAATGTTTTCTCAATTAACAATCATTAACATGTAGCTATTTTTATTTCAATAAGTTAGTTTGTAGGTAAAACTATAATGCCATATCATAGAATTGTGTTTTGTAAATATTTATCAGAAAAAAGATAGGGCTTTATTTAACTTTTAGCTTTTCGCTACACTTTACACTTTCATAGAATTTCCCTAACTTTGCAAGTTACATTTTTCAAATTCACAGGGGGCTTATATGCTTAACATACACCTCCCCGCCACCGATGAAACCGTAGAAGTTGTCGGTGCGCGGGTACATAATCTAAAAAATATCGACGTTACCATTCCGCGCGACGCGCTGACGGTGATTACGGGACTGAGCGGAAGCGGAAAATCGTCGCTGGCGTTTGATACGATTTTTGCCGAAGGACAACGGCGCTATATCGAAACGTTTTCGGCATACGCGCGTAGTTTTTTGGGCAATTTAGAACGTCCCGATGTGGATAAAATCACGGGATTGAGTCCCGTTATCTCCATTGAGCAAAAAACCACCAACAAAAATCCACGCTCTACGGTGGGCACCACCACCGAAATTTACGACTTCCTGCGCCTGCTTTTCGCGCGTGCGGGAAGGGCTTATTCCTACCTTTCCGGTGACGAAATGGTGAAATACTCCGACGAGCAAATCGTGGATTTGATTTTGAAAGAGTACGAAGGGCAAAAAACACTTCTGCTCGCGCCGCTCGTGCGTGGAAGGAAAGGGCATTATCGGGAACTGTTTGAGCAAGTGCGCAAAAAGGGATTTCTGCAAGTGCGTGTGGATGGCGAATTGCGGGAAATCATGCACAACATGAAGCTCGACCGCTACAAAATCCACGACATTGAAGTGGTGGTGGACAAACTGCTTGTGAGCGGGAAAGACCGCAAACGCCTGCTCAACTCCATGCAAAAAGCGATGCAGATGGGAAATGGGACAATCACGGTAGCCCCGACCTCACCCCCAACCCCTCTCCTTGAGGAGAGGGGAGAAGTTGACAACGTTACAAAATCTCTTCTAAAACAGCAAAAGCCTTTGTCCGCACAAGGCAAAAATTCTCCCCCTGCGGGGGGTGGGGGGGCTGGGCGCTTTTTCAGCCGGAAACTCATGTGTCCCACCACCGGCATATCCTACGACGAACCGGCGCCACACCATTTTTCATTCAACTCCCCCCACGGCTATTGCGCAAGGTGTAAAGGCTTGGGCTATGTGAACGAAATCGACATGGATAAAATCATTCCCGATAAATCGGTGTCGATTTACAACGGCGGAATCGCGCCACTCGGGAAACACAAAAACAGCATGATTTTCTGGCAGATTGAAGCCATTTTGGAAAAGCATGAATGTACGCTCAAATCGCCGATTGCCGATATTCCCGACGACGCCATTGATGAAATCATGAACGGAACGGACGAACGGCTGAACATAAAAAATCAGTCACTGGGCAATTCCAACTACTTTTTGAGCTACGACGGCATTCTCAAATACATTGAAATGCAACAGGAAAATACGGCGTCTGCCACCGAGCAAAAATGGGCAAATCAGTATTCTAAAACCATAAAATGCCCCGAGTGCCGTGGTCAGCGACTGCGCAAGGAAAGCTTGTATTTCCGCATTCACGATAAAAATATTGCCGAATTGGCGGAAATGGACATTGTCGACCTGCACGCGTGGCTGAAAAACGTGGAACCGCACCTTTCAGACAAACAAAAAACCATTGCCACCGAAATTTTGAAAGAGCTGAATACGCGGTTGCAGTTTTTGTTGGATGTCGGGCTGGATTATTTGGCGATGAACCGCCCTTCCATGTCGCTTTCGGGCGGTGAAAGTCAGCGCATTCGCCTTGCCACGCAAATCGGTTCGCAACTCGTCAACGTGCTCTATATTCTCGACGAACCGAGCATTGGACTGCACCAACGGGACAATGTGCGCCTGATTAATTCGCTGAAAAAACTACGCGATACGGGCAACTCGGTAATTGTGGTGGAACACGACAAGGACATGATGCTGTCGGCGGATTACGTGGTGGACCTCGGTCCGAAAGCCGGACGATACGGCGGTGAGCTCGTTTTTGCCGGCACGCCCGCGGAAATGCTTCAATCCGAAACGCTCACAGCCGATTACCTGACGGGAAAACGAAAAATTGAAGTTCCCGAAACCGTCCGCGAAGGCAACGGAAAAATATTGACCCTGAAAGGCGCTAAAGGAAACAACCTGAAAAATGTGGACGTGAGTTTTCCGCTTGGTAAAATGATTTGCGTAACGGGTGTTTCGGGTAGCGGAAAATCAACGTTGATAAATGAAACGCTACAACCCATTCTCAGTCAGCACTTTTACCGCTCGCTAAAAGACCCGCTCGAATACGAAAGCGTGGAAGGGATAGAGCATTTGGATAAAGTCGTGCAGGTGGACCAATCGCCAATCGGGCGTACGCCACGCTCCAATCCTGCCACTTACAGCGGTGTTTTTACCGATATTCGGAATCTGTTCGCTTCACTTCCCGAAGCCAAAATCCGCGGGTACAAGCCCGGGCGTTTTTCGTTCAATACCGCCGGCGGACGGTGCGAGACTTGCGGTGGAAACGGTTACAAAACCATTGAAATGAATTTCCTGCCGGATGTGTACGTGCCTTGCGAAACGTGTGCCGGGAAACGCTACAACCGCGAAACGATGGAAGTGCGCTTCAAAGGGAAGTCGATAGCCGACGTGCTGAACATGACGATTAATCAGGCGGTTGAGTTTTTTGAAAACCAAACGTCCATTCTCAAAAAAATCAAAACCCTGCAAGATGTCGGGTTGGGCTATATCAAGCTCGGACAAAGCAGTACAACGCTTTCGGGCGGTGAAAGTCAGCGGGTGAAATTGGCTTCGGAACTGGCTAAAAAAGACACAGGAAAAACGCTCTACATTCTCGACGAACCCACTACGGGACTGCATTTTGAAGATATCCGCGTGCTCCTGAAAGTGCTGAACCGCTTGGTGGACAAAGGCAACACGGTCATTATTATTGAGCACAATCTGGACGTGATAAAAGTGGCGGATTATATTATCGACATTGGTCCCGAAGGCGGTCAGCGTGGCGGTTACATTCTCTGCACCGGCACCCCGGCGGAAGTGATGAAATGTAAAGGAAGTGAGACGGGGAAGTTTTTGAAGAAAGAGATTACAGCCCCAATCTCTTAATTTTTAAACATTAAGAATTTGTTAAGAAGTTCAGGAACATTTAGTTATACCTTAATGAAGCCTTAATTTAAACTTTATTCCTTAATGTTAAAAAAACAACCGTTAACTTACCACCACCCAACCCACTCATTTCCTGCAAATTAATAAAAAATCACCGTTAATTTTCTCTCCTGCTATTGCAAACGGTAACAGATTGCTGTACATTTGCTTTTACTTATTTTTACTGAACAAGGAAAAGTTTAGTATTATATTTGTATAGAAAGTAAAGTGAATATCCATTTTATCAATCCAAGTTCGAAATTATGGTAAAAAACACGAAAACAGATACACAGGGGTGTAGCCCTGTCATTATTTTCATTTTGCGCGACATTTCGGATGTACAATTAAAATACAAATCCTAATTCATACAAACCTTGACCGGTGCTTCCAATATTCCCCCTCCCGATGCCTCGGGAAGGGGGTTAGGGGGCAGGCATTATACTATTATGAAACCAAAACACATTATTCTAATCGTTGCAATGGCGCTCACAGCCACATTTGGCATTCTCGCGCTCGCACAGCAATCCAAATCAAACACTCCGCAGTTTATGGAAACTCGATGGAAAAAAGTAGAAGAGTTCGCCAATAAAGAGATGCCCGAATCGGCGCTGAAAGAAGTAGAAGCGATTTTGGCACAGGCGAAAAAAGAGAACAACACGCCCCAAATCCTGCGGGCGATGGTGTACAAAATGCGTTTCGCGACCGATAAAAATCCGGACGAAATCGTCCCGCAAATTCGGGAATTTGAAGCGTCTGCCGAAATATTCAAAAAACCGGCGGACAAAGCGGTAGCGTTGATGATGACAGCGGAACTGTACCATAAATATTACCTGCAGAACCGCTACAACATTGACCGGCGCACCGAAATGCAAGGCGCCACACCCGACGACGTAAAGGAATGGACTAAAAATCATTTCGCGGATAAAATAGTGAAATTAAGCGCTTTGGCTTTCGCAAGTCCCGCCGATTTGCAGAAAACCGACGTGCAAAATTACGGCGCGATTTTGGAACGGGGTAAAGACAGCCGAACCATTCAACCGACGCTGTTCGATTTTCTTTCGTACAAAAAAAATGAATTGCTGACGAGTTTTGCTGGCAGAGAAGGCGAAATCTATTCGGATTTTCCTATCCAAGCGATACAGACGAGCCGGCAAGCCACGCTGAACGACGAACTATCCAACGCATTGCTTGATGACCCGAAATTAATTATCCGTACCACTTACGACCAACTTATCGACTTCAATACGCGAGAAAAAAACGTCCCAGCCGTGGTGTATGCCGAGTTGCAGAAATTACAATTTGAAAATCCCGCGAAAGACGATGAATATTTGAAAAAACTCGACACGCTCGAAAAACGATTTACGGGCAACGAAGCCGTTGTAGAAGTTTTGTCGGAAAAGGCAAGTTATTACCTGAATAAAGACGATGGAACGCCCCAAAAAACCGGTGAGAAGTACCGTAAAACCGCCTACGAAATCGCACAAAGCGGTATCAAGCAATTTCCGAACTATCCGCGCATTGGATTACTGAAAAATATCCAAAAAGCATTGTTGACGAAAAGCATTGAAACTTCCAACAGTAGTGTTTCCAAACCGAATACGGAACTGAAAATTAAAGTTAAATCGGTCAATGTGAAAGAGTTGAAACTTACCGTTTACCGCGTTCATGCCACCGCGCTGGAATATCAGAAGTACAAACTGAACGAAAATCGTCGGTACGAAAAATCGCTTTATCCGAAACGAGCGCAGGTTTTCACGCAAACGCTTTCTACCAAGCCCACCGATAATTTCGACGCCGTGGATACCGTATTTACCATTCAAACAGGCGGTTACGGCATTTATGAGTTTACGGTGGAAGAGCCAGCCAATAAAAAAGCGGAAGAAAAAACGCTCGGCGGATTTACCGTTACCGATTTGGCGTTTTTCCAACGGGCAACAGAACCCAATGCCACGAACAGCAACACAAAAATTTCAAACGTCTCAAACGGCGAACTTTACGTGGTGGACCGTGTTTCGGGAAAACCGCTGAAAGACGTAATGGTTTCACTTTACAACCAAAAATGGACGGGAAAAAGCTATAATTTGAATTTTATCGAAACCGTTACTGTTTCAACCGGAAATAAATATTTGATTTCAACCGAACGCAACAACCATACAATTGCCTGTTTTGAGCGTGGAAACGACCGCTATTTCACGTCGGACACGCAGTTTTATTGGTATCCAAACCCGACACGCGAAAGCAAGGAAGTTTCACTCTCGCTCTTTACAGACCGCTCGATGTACCGCCCCGGTCAAACCGTTTATTACAAAGGAATTGCCTATTATTCCACCAAATCGGAACAGAAAGTCGCTGAAAACAAAGAATTTACCGTTGAGCTATTCAACGCCAACGGCGAAAATATCGGCAAGCAAAAGCTGAAAACCAACGAGTTCGGTTCGTTTGCCGGTTCGTTTATTTTGTCTGAAAAAGGGCTGAACGGCGCTTACCGATTGAGCGCAAACAGCGCGTCCACAACCATTTACGTGGAAGAATACAAGCGCCCCACGTTTGAAGTTACGATGGAACGCCCGAAGGACGAAGTCCGCTTTGGCGAAGCCGTAACGGTAAAAGGGAATGTGAAAGCCTACGCCGGCTACAACGTGAACGATGCCGACGTGAAATACCGTGTGGTACGACGTCCGCACCGTTTTTGGTGGTGGTTTTCAGAACCGGACAAAATCATTACTACCGGCACAGCCAAAACCGACAGCAACGGCAATTTTGAAGTGAAATTTACCCCCGAAAAGGATAAAAATGCCGTAAATATTAGCGCGTGGCGCGGAAAACCGAGCAACGATACCTATTACACGTACCACGTTTACGCCGATGTAACCGACCCGAAAGGCGAAACGCAACAAGGCGAGCAGTCGCTTTCCGTGGGCGATAAGTCGCTGTTTATCTTGGCAGTAGTGCCCGATAAAGTAGATAGAAACGAAAAATTTTCGTTGGATGTTACCACGCAAACCTTGAACGGCGAAACGGTGCCGTCCACCGTGGATTACAAAATCGTAAAACTCGAAAAC
The DNA here is from genome assembly GCA_012523295.1 of Porphyromonadaceae bacterium. Taxonomy (GTDB): domain Bacteria; phylum Bacteroidota; class Bacteroidia; order Bacteroidales; family Paludibacteraceae; genus UPXZ01. The sequence continues at coordinate 16,464 of JAAYIT010000192.1, forward strand.
AGTGAAATCTACCTTGAAAAAGTTGTATTTGACACGCCTTGGAAAGAAGCGGGCGTCGTGCTTTCAGGCTCGTTGGACACCAAAGATAAATTGGAACTCGATTTGAAAAAAATCCCTTCGGGAATGTACAAAATCGTTTTCGCGACCAAAGACAACCGCGGAAATGAAGTTACGTCCGAGCACCGGTTTGTTTTATATGATAAAAACGACAAACGCCCGCCTGTAAAGGCTTACACGTGGCTCACAAAATCCAATACGGAACTGAACGCGGGCGAAAAAGCGACGATTAATTTCGGAACTTCCACCAAAAACGCCTTTGTGCTTTACGAAATTATGCAGGGGCAAAAGGCGCTCGAAAGCCGTTGGATTGAGATGAGCGATGAGATAAAAACGTTTGAAATTCCGTTCAAAGCGGAATACGGCGCGGGCGTTACGGCGCAGTTTACGTTTGTAAAAGACGAGCAGTTTTTCACCGAACAGGTAACCATTTCCCGAAAAGTAGAAGAGAAAAAGCTGATGCCGAGTGTGAGCGTGTTCCGCGACAAACTGAAACCGGGCGAAAATGCCGAGTGGACTATCCACATTCCCGAAGCGGGAAAAGACAAAAAAACGGCTGAACTGCTGATTGGCATGTACGACGCGTCGCTTGATGCGCTTCGTCCGCACAGTTGGTCGTTTAATCCCACGTACCGCGAATGGGCGCGCAACACAACCCCGTGGTACGCCCGTGGAATAGGCGAAATCGACCAAGACATGGCAAACTTTTCTGAGAACGATTGGGTAAATGTGGCGCCGTTTGTTTTTGATGATTTTGATTGGTTTGATTTGGATTTGGGCGGTTATTCCAATGTAATCCGTATGCGTGGTGGCGGTGGTGTCCGAAAAGCAATGGCAGTGCAGGAAGAAGTAGCATTTTCAAGTGATGCATTAGTATTGAATGAGGTGGCTTTGGATTATGCGCCCCCGTCCGCGAAACAAAGCGCGCAACCTGACGTGGCACCTGCTGTGAAAGAAAAACCGCAACCGCCCGTCCGCACCAACTTCAACGAAACGGCGTTTTTCTATCCGCAACTGCGTACCGATGCCGATGGCAACGTGAAAGTAGCCTTTACCGCGCCCGAAAGTCTGACCCGTTGGAATGTGAAAATGCTCGCGCACACGAAGGATTTGTACTTCGGGCAAAACGAAATGCAGGCAATCACGCAAAAAGAGCTGATGGTACAGATGAATTTGCCGAGATTTGTGCGGAAGTCGGATGTGCTCACCCTAAGCGCGAATATCACAAATCTTTCAGAAATTGAGTTGAAGCCGATTATCAAACTTGAAATTGACAACCAAGCCCCCCAACCCCCTAAAGGGGGAGTTTCAGTGCAACCGAAGGAGACCGTTGCATTTGAATGGAAGTTAGATAATTTTAAAGATAAGGACTTGGCGGTGGTGAAAATTGTAGCCGAAGCCGGAAATTTCTCGGACGTCGAACAGCGCTATTTGCCCGTATTGCCCGATAAAGTGCTTGTTACGGAAAGTCAGACGATGACGCTTCGGGCAGGACAAAAGCGGACATTCACGTTTGAAAATTTCATTCAAAATTTGAAAAATGTGGATACGGAAAATTTCACCGTAGAATATGCCGGAAATCCGACGTGGTATGCTATTCAGGCGCTACCGAGCGTGGCGAAATCCGACGGCGAAAATGCCATTGACTACCTGTCGGGCTACTATGCCAATACGCTTGGAAGCTATATTGCCACGTCAAATCCGAAGTTGGCGGAAACATTTGACCGGTGGAAAAAAGCCGGCGGTACGCGCGACGCGTTGCTTTCCAACTTGGAAAAAAATCAGGAACTGAAAAATATGCTGTTGGAAGAGACGCCTTGGGTGCTTTCCGCCAAAGATGAAACCGAGCAAAAACGGCAAATTGCTCTGCTTTTCGACCTGAACCAAACCCGCAATCAAGCGCAAACCTACATGGACAAATTGCTGAAACTGCAATCGCCGAACGGCGGGTTCGCGTGGTTTGAAGGCATGCCCGAAAACCGCTACATTACGCAGGAAATTTTGCTGAATTTGGCACGATTAAACAAAATGACAAAAGGCGATTTGCTTACCGTTTACCGCTTACCGCTTACTTCTGCATTGAAGTATTTGGATTTACAAATTGCCAAAGATTTTTCCGAATTGAAAAAATGGAATAAAAATTACCGAACCACGCGGACAATCGGCAACACGCAACTATTCTACCTGCACGTCCGCTCGGAGTATCCGCAAATTCCAATCGAAAAATCGGCGGTAGAAGCGGTGGAATATTACACGGCGCAGTCCGAAAAATATTGGACAAATTGGTCGCTTTACGGCAAGGCAATGATGGCAACGGTAGCGCACCGCAACGGCAAAACGAAAGTGGCGGACGAAATCTTGGTGTCTCTGCGAGAAAACGCGATGAAAACCGACGAACTCGGAATGTATTGGGCAAAAAATACTGCCGGATGGTGGTGGTACGAACGTCCGATAGCCACGCAAACCGCTATTATGGAAGCCTTTAACGAAGTTCGCAAAGCCGGTGGAGACATTGACGAAATGAAGATTTGGCTTTTGAAGCAGAAGCAAACCCAACGTTGGGATACGCCAATCAGCACGTTGGATGCTATTTACGCGTTGCTGAACTACGGAACCGATTGGCTGTCGAACCAAGGCGACGTGGTTATCAAACTCGGCGCTACCACGCTGAAACCGAAAGAAGTGGAAGCCGGAACCGCGTACATTAAGGAAACCATTCCCGTGGAAACGCTGAAGCCCGAAATGGGCAAAATCACGGTGGAAAGCAAAAGTACGTCCGGCATTTCGTGGGGCTCGGCATATTGGCAGTATTACCAAGACGTGGACAAGGTGCAAAGCCAAGGTAAAGAGATGAAAATCAGCAAACAACTGTTTGTGGAACGAGTAACCAACCAAGGCAAATCGATGCTACCAATCACCCAAACCGCACTGAAAAAGGGCGACAAGGTAATTACCCGTTTGGTGGTTACGACCGACCGCGACTTGGAATTTGTACTGCTGAAAGACTTGCGCGCGTCGTGCTTCGAGCCGGTAACGCAGATTTCGGGAACGCGATGGAAAGAAGGAACCGTTTACTACCAAACCACGAAAGACGCTTCCACACAGTTCTTTTTCAACTACTTACCGAAAGGAACTTACGTGTTTGAGTATGAACTTTGGGCAAACAACGCCGGCACATTCAGCAGTGGCATGGCTTCCGTTCA
>JAAYIT010000193.1 GCA_012523295.1 Porphyromonadaceae bacterium
GTAGGTTTTTAACTAAACTTAACAATTAGGTGCGCGTAAAAATAGAAATCTCTCAAAAAACAAAAAAACAGAACTGACTTATTTCTCAATTCTGCTTTTTGAATGCTATTTCACGAATGTCCCTAATTGGAACAAATAAGCTGTCTCAGATTGTACAATGAGTCAGCTTATTTGGTTTGTGTTGTTATTCCGCTGAAAAGTATCAACATAGTAGTAATTTCAGCTTTTTATTCATTCTTTTCCAAGCAGCGGATGGCAATCCAAGCCATACCACCGGCACCTGTAACAAGCGATTTCTCTTCAATACAAAAAGTAGGACTGTGTAAATTTCCACTCACTCTATCACCTTGAACTCCAAGACGATAGAAACAACTCGGAAATAAATGGGAGAAAAATCCAAAATCCTCACCGGTCATCCTTTGCTCAAAATCAAGAACTTTGTCTTCTCCAAGAAATTCATTTACAAAACCTCTGATTTCCTTCGTTAACTTTGGATCGTTTATTACATTAGGAAAGCCATCCGGCATTTCTATCTCTACTGTACAACCGTAGGCAGCGGCAGTTTCAACAGCAATTCGGCGGATATGCTCTTTTGCTTCAATTCTCCACTTTTCATCATAAGTTCTGAATGTACCGCTCAGTTTCACCTCGTTCGGAATTACATTAGGCGCTCCATCCGCTATGAATCTTCCAAAAGTCAATACCATTGGTGTCAAAGGGTCACAGAGCCGGCTTCGAACCTGCTGAAGTGAAACAAGCACTTCCGAAGCTGCCAGCACCGTATCATTGCAAAGATGCGGTTTTGCGCCATGTCCGCCATTTCCTTTTATGGTAAGATAAATTTCATCTGCCGAAGCCATTACTGTACCTTCGAGAAGAGCTATTGTTCCGGCAGGGTAATCTTCCGCGACATGCTGACCTATGATTATTTCGGGTGTATATTCATCGAAAATTCCATCTTTCAGCATTAGGTTTGCACCACCCGGCGCCTTTTCTTCACCCGGTTGAAAAATCAATAATATTGTCCCTTCGAACTCATTTTTCAGTTGATTCAAAATCTTTGCTGCTCCAAGTAGGCAAGAAGTGTGTACATCATGTCCACACGCGTGCATAACGCCATCATTTTTAGATTTCCAGGGAATATCAACTGCCTCCTGAATTGGCAATGCATCCATGTCTGCACGAAGCGCTATTACCCGTTTGGCAGGATTTTTGCCCTTGATAATACCCAAAATTCCGGTGTCGGCTATTCCTGCCCGAAAAGGAATTTGCATTGCTGTCAATTCTTTTTGGACAAATTCAGAAGTTTGATATTCTTGAAAAGAAAGCTCGGGATTTGCATGGAGATGGCGGTAACAATCTCTAACATAGGGAAATACTGATTCGGATAAATCTTTTATTCTTTGAAGCATATTTTTCTGAAGTTTTTATATATGAAGTGACACCGATACGATAGAATAATTCTTATTTTCGGCACTTTCAATTCCTTTCATTAAAGTGAAAAGTCATTGATTTACAAGCTCA
>JAAYIT010000194.1 GCA_012523295.1 Porphyromonadaceae bacterium
GCTAAAATGAATCCTATTCTTCCAGAACCAATAAATGAAGAGATATTTTCTAGAAGTTGCCTAAGTAGTACAAAATGAAAAAGGTAGAGTTTATTTTCTATAGCCTCATCTAAAATTTGCATTAGATGAAGATGAAAAAGAAATACATCTTTGTCATGATGTATTAATTCAAACTCAGTCCCGTTTTTTGCAAGAATAAATTGCTTTATGTTTTTTTTGAATTTATCGCTTTTTTCACCCCTTCTTAGTTTATCAAAAAGAATGGAATAGAGACCAATATGGTGTGTTGTAATTATTATTTTCTTTTCAAGGTAGTTTCTCTCGATTATATCAACAATTGAATCAGCAGTAATGAAAATATTATAATCGTCTAAACTTGAAACAGGATCATCAATAAAAAAATGAGCATTTTGCTTCTCTACCCAGGCATCTTCTTCAAAAAGTGCAAGAAAAAAGCACCATATAAAAATCCTTTCCTCCCCTCTTGAAATTTTTTTGGGTTGTCCATCTTCTTCAAATAAAAAAGTTACTGATTCTATACCTTTTTCAGGATTCTTGTAAGGATTAAATTTAAAAGTGAATTTCGGTTTATATGGAGCTAGCTTTTCACTAAGCGAATCCGGGTTCTCTACCAAGAAGCTATGGAATTGATTTAAGCTGCTGTAAGCAACTTTCAAATTGATGTTAGTATTATCATGCTCTTCATCATTATCCCAAACAAATAGATCTTCACTGTAGGCATTATAATAAACTCCTGTATGATTGCCATCCTCAGTCTTTGTTAAATCCTTATACTCAACAGACAATCTTGTTTTACCCATAGAATTAAAGGCGTAAATCAAAATAATTGGTTCTTTATAGGCTTTTAATTGTTGTGCTATTTCATTTAAACTACTCATTTGTAAATATATTAATTTCAGGAAACAACCCCTGCAATAAACCTTTTTTATGGAGTTTTAGTGTTTCGACTTTTTGGTTTTGGGCGATAATTAAATCATCTATTGAGGAAAGTATTTCTGCAATTTTCTCTTGTTCATTTATTCTTGGCGGATACCATAATTTGGTTTTTTTTGCATTTTGAATTGTATAAGTTCCAACAGTTGATTTTGAAGTTTGACCGATTATTTGGTTTTGAATATGATCAGACTGAAAACAATACTTGAAATAGGTGGAATTTAATTCTCCTAACAGTTTAAACCAAAGTACGTTTCCGTCTTTAAAATAAAATTTATTGTTATTCTTTACTTGATAGCATATACCAAGAGTTCCAACACCACTCACCAAAAAATCACCCTCGTTCGGAACACCATAAGTTTTTTTCAACTCAGAATATAGTTCTTCTGAAATATAAACTTCACTACCAAAGGGTTCGTTTTTGCTTAATGAGACCAATTCTCTTGTTCTATAAAAAGGAACACCTTGATTAGTCCAATCTTGTTGTAAAACCCTCTTACTTGAACCAACGTCAAAATAATTCTCAACGATTTTCTCCACCCACATCCCACTATCCATAAACTCCTTAAACCTCACCTTCGGCACGGTTTCACCTTCCTGTGGGAAAAGATTTTGCAACAATCCTTTTTTATGTTCTTTTAGTGCCTCTAACTTTTCGCTCTCGGCTGTGATGACCTCATCTAATGAGGAAAGGCATGAGGCGATTTTTTGTTGTTCATTCCGGTTTTCAGGAATTGGAACAGGAATGGACTTTAATTTTCTAAGTGTAAGTTTTGGTGGAGCTGCACCTGTAATAAATGGGCTAATGTCCAATTTGACTAAATAGTTTTCAAGAAATACATCAACTACCCCGATTGGTTTCAACACATGTGCATGATTATTCACCCAATATTTACCCTCTGCAATGAATGCTGTTTTTTCATAAGCAACCCATTTTGCACCATCTTCACCAATAAGAAGTAATCTTTCATTGAAAATATACTCTTTTACATAGTCAATAATTCCACTGGCTCCATAATATGGATATTCGCCCTTTTCCCTAAGATTACTTGTTAATGGTTTCCGCAAATTATTTAGAATTTCACAAGTCTCATCTATAGTCTTTCTATTCCAGTTTTCACTTGCAAACTCCGGAAATCTCAGCTTTGGCACCAATTTATTTTTACTGTTTTTATTCATACGCTTTCAGTCCTGATATTTCCCGCCCTTCGGCTTGTTTTTTTAATATAGGTATCAAATCTTCCATCAATGCCAGTTCACGTTTGGTACGTTCTTTCCAGCCCAAGTCAAACGGGGTAAAAAGCTCGCTTAATTTATCTGCATCAAAAATCATTCGGTTAATGATGCCATCCGTAAATTGTTGTAATGCCGAAATTTTCAAACCGTTTTTCTCTGCAATGTTTGCTAACTCTTTGGCCAGTTTCTCTGCTTTGAATTTCTGATAACCGTCCTTTATTTCATGCTCATTCAAACCCTTGCCAACTTCCAATGTGTTGATGTAGTCAATAATGTCTTCCCGCTCATCCATCAAGTTGGCACTGCTGCTTAATACACCAATCAATTGTTCACGGGTCATTTTCTGCTTTTTTGGAGTGCCCTGCGTGTATTTGGCAATCAGATTCATGATATAGTCGTAATCCACCAGGGCAGAAGCAAACAACACAAATTCAAAATCAAGTTGCTGAATACTTTCAGTTGCTTTGTCTCCTTCTTTCTGCTGAATTTCTTTGAGTTGCCTGGCAATTTCCAAATACGAGCTGCGGAAAGAACGCAATTGCTCATCGGGCATCAATTCTTCAATTCTTGCTTTTTGTTCTTCGTTCAAGTCGGTGTATTGATCAATCTGTGTTTTTAACCGTTGCACTTCTTTAAAACGATTGATAAATTCTACACGGGCAGCATCGCCTTTAATGTTGTATACTTCCTGCGGTTCGGCAACCAAATTCTTATCTTGCATCCATTTGCTCATTTCCGCAACTGCCTTTTCGTATTGCTCAATCACCTTAGGAGCAGAGTCAACCAACCATATTTCTTTGGCTCGTTCTCCTGCTTCACCACTGAATAGCGCAATGGCCTCATCTACTTGCTGTTGTTGTTGTCTGAAATCCAGAATGTGTCCGTAAGGCTTGTTGTCGTTTAAAATACGGTTGGTGCGGCTGAAAGCCTGAATCAGTCCGTGGTATTTCAAGTTTTTATCAACATACAAAGTGTTTAAATATTTAGAGTCAAAACCGGTTAATAGCATATCCACCACTATCACAATGTCAATTTTGTTTTTGTGAGGATAGTCGGCATTAGTGTACTTCTGGAATTTAATCCGTTGCTGTACGTCCTGATAATACGGGTCAAATTCATATATGCTGTGATTTGTACCATATTGCCTGTTGTAATCGGTAATAATGGATTGCAGGGCCTTCTTCTTCTTTTCAGGTTCAACTTTGTTGTCCTCTTTCTCTTGTTTTAAATCTTCCTGCAACTGCTGTACGTCTTTGTTTCCTTCAGCAGGAGGAGAAAACACACAAGCTATGTTTAAGGGAAGGTAACTTTCATCTTCCTTTATTCGTTTCTCCTGCATGTCTTTAAAGAGCTCATAATATTCAATGGCATCATTAATAGAAGCCGTAGCAAGGATAGCATTGAACCGCCTTTGGTGTGTGGCGACATCATGTTTTTTTAAGATGGAATTTACAACTGCCGATTTGTGGTCAAGGCTATCGAAGCTCACATTTTTCTCCGGTTTGAAATAGTCAATATGAAAACGCAAAACGTTTCTATCGTCTATCGCATGAGTAATGGTGTATGCGTGAAGTTGTTTCTGAAAAACATCATCCGTAGTTATAAAGGAGCCTACCGTTCCGTCAACTTGAATGTAAGTAGCGTTTTTTTCAAATATGGGTGTGCCGGTAAAGCCGAATAATTGAGCATTTGGGAAAAATTCTTTGATAGCTTTGTGATTTTCGCCAAACTGTGAACGGTGACATTCGTCAAATATGAAAACAATCCTCTTATTGCTCAAGGGTTTCAAGCGTTCCTTATAATTATTGTTGTTGTTTGGATCTAAAGCAAGCCCTAATTTTTGAATGGTGGATACAATAACTTTATTTGCATACTCATCAGAAAGCATGCGTCTTACCAATGTTTCGGTGTTTGTATTTTCTTCAACGCAACCTTCCTGAAATTTATTAAACTCCTCACGGGTCTGTCGGTCAAGGTCTTTGCGATCAACAACAAATAAACATTTTTCAATATCGGGATTGTCCTTTAGTAGGGTAGATGCTTTGAAAGAAGTCAAAGTTTTCCCGCTTCCTGTAGTGTGCCAAATGTAGCCGTTACCTCTGTTTTGATGTATGCAATCTACAATGGTTTGTACTGCGTAAATTTGATAAGGCCGCATTACCAATAATTTTTGTTCGCTTGCAACTAAAACCATGTACCTGCTTATCATTTGGCCCAGTGTGCATTTGCTTAAAAACTTTCCGGAAAAGTCATCTAAATGAGTAATTTTCTTATTGTCCTCACTTGCCAGTTGATATACTGGCAAAAACTGTTCGTCAGCATTAAAACTGAAATGAGTACTGTTATTATTAGCAAAGTAATAGGTGTTAGTCCGATTGCTAACAATAAAAAGCTGTATGAAACAAAGCAGCGAATTAGTATAGCCGTTACCAGGGTCGCTTTTATAGTTCACAATTTGCTGTATAGCTTTGCGTGGACTGACTTCCAAGCTTTTTAGTTCAATTTGAACTACAGGTAATCCATTGATTAACAAAATAGCATCAAATCGTTGAAAGCTGTTTTGGGTATTTATGCGAAGTTGATTGATTACTTCAAAATCATTTTTGCACCAGTCTTTGATGTTTACAAGTGTGTAATGAAGCGGAGTCCCATCTTCACGACTAAAAGTGTTAATTTCTCGTAAGCGTTTGGAAGAAGCAAAAACATCAGAGTTGATAATCTCGTCCCTTAAGCGGGCAAATTCAGTGTCAGTTAAATTAACCCGATTAAGAGATTGAAACTTTTCACGAAAGTTTTTTTCAAGCGTGGTCCTATCTCGTATATCAGGTCTGTAGGCATACTTCAGGTCAATTAACTTGGTTATTAAACTCTCTTCTATTTGCGTTTCTTTGATCATTAACTTTTTGTTTCAAATTTACCCTTTTATAGTTGATATTCTATCAGCGCAATGGCAAAATGGCTCTTTTGGCTGCGAAGAACAATCCAATTATTTTTCTTCAGTAAATCTTAAAAACCTTCATTAAGTATATAGCCCTGGTACCGGCAGGTGTAGTTCAACATGGACTCATCGCTGGATGCTGCGCGCCGCTCAAAACCCTGTGGACTGCTTGGGCTGGCATTTGCAAACTCTATATTTTTCATTGGGCTCAAAAATAGTCAACTGCCCAACTGTTTGCTTCATATTTGAGTAGTCAAGTTTGCTAACCAATTTATTTATGTTCTCAATTTCCATGTTTTCATATAATTCAATCAGTCTTTGTCGATAATTTGAAGGTATAGCATGAATGTATGGTATCATAAGCTTTCGTAGATTTTGACTCTGCCATCTAAAATATCCTCCATTCATTTTGTTCCCATTTTCATTTAATTGATTCCTAACAAAATCTGACATTAAAAA
>JAAYIT010000195.1 GCA_012523295.1 Porphyromonadaceae bacterium
AGCATTTTTATCTATCTCTGAAATATTCAGCTTAATGCGCTGGGCTATATGTTCAATTTTCTAAAACTGAAACTGTTTTTGCATCCACCGTTAAAAGAGATACCAAAATGCGGCAAACTTCCCAAATCGGTCAAAGCACAAATAAAATAAACACGCTGTTATGCATTCGTGCATTGTTCTAAATCAAGTATTAGCTTAATGTTCTCACTCACCCTTTCCACTATATGCGCTGGTAAATCACCAACCTTTTTCATTAATCTACTATTGTCAATCGCTCTTAGCTGGTCTATCATGATGTCGCAATTTTCATGCACATTAGCAGTACCCTTTTTCAAATGTACTCGCAATAACTCAGATTCCTTGTTCACATTTGTCGTAATTGGGCAAATAATGGTTGATGGGTGAGGTATCTTATTCAATAGGTTTGTCTGAACAACTAGAACAGGTCTCGTTTTTCCTGGCTCGGTGCCGATTTGAGGATTCAAATCAGCAATCCATATTTCAAATTGCTTAGTCTGCATAGCCTATTTGCTCAAATTCTTTAAGTACGGAAAGTGAATCTAATTTCACAAGTTCAGATTCTTTCCTGAGTTTTCTCTCGAGTATCATTCTCTTCTGAAGCTTGTTGTAATACTCAATTGCTTCGTTGATATAGCGATTTCTTGATTTTTTAATCAAGGCTATAATCTTTTCAGTCTCTCCGAAGATGGATTCGTCTATTTTTAGTGATACATTTTTCATGGCGATTGTAATTTATTCCACAAAGGTATATTATTTTGGTATATACTAAAAGTAATCTAAAGAAAAAATTGCATGAAGCATAACCTATGTGCATGTTGCTTAGTAATTCAATATGAAGCAATATTTAAGTGAAATATTGTAACGAAAAATTGTATTTCCTATACATACAAAAGTATAAAGTTATTTTATTCAAAATATAATTAACACAACCCCATATCAAAATCAAAATATTAAATAATGCATGGTTTTGACCAATATATTATGAAATCCCGGCAAATACAATTATATTAATATAACGTCTGACCAGCTTACCACAGTGGCGGATTTTTATCACTAAGTGTTCAATCGAAGCACTTTACCCGCCTTGCGTTCAAACCGCTTGTTATAGCCAGTGGTTATCATTTTTTAATGTTTGTCAGCTTATAATTTGTGTTTCTTCCGCCTTCATTCGTTTCTTGCAAAATACCTTTTCCTATTAAGTCTTTGATGTCGCGCAACGCCGTATCTGTCGAAACTTTGGTGATTTTCGCCCACTTGCTTGTTTGTAGCTTTCCATCAAAACCATCAAACAGCATATTTAAAATAGTTCGCTGCCTTTCATTGATTGGCGTGTGTTCGTGCAGTGTCCAAAATTCAGCTTTACGCAAAATTCGTTGCGTTATATGCCCGGTAGCTAGCATTGCATTTTTAAGACAATGCAAAAACCATTTTATCCATTCGGTAATGTCGCCTGTGCTGTGTTGTACTTTTTGCAATACTTCGTAATAACGTTTGCGTTCTATTAAAATTTGGCTTGACATACTGTAAAAACGTTCGCCACTACTTTCTGCACGTGCAAGTAACATGTCTGTTATGGCTCTGGCTATACGTCCGTTGCCATCATCAAATGGGTGAATGATGATAAACCAAAAGTGGGCAATAGCCGCTTTCAGTACCAGGTCAAGTTGCTTATCATTATTAAACCATTCTAAAAACTTATCCATTTCGGCTTTAACCAATTTTGAGGCAACAGCTTCGTAATGGACTTTTTCTTTTCCCATTGCACCCGAAACTACCTGCATTTCGCCTGTGCGGTATTTGCCTGTTTCTATTTTGTAAGGGCCACTATGTCCTGTAGGGAAAAGTGCTGCGTGCCAACCGAACAAACGTTTTTCGGTTAATGGTAAAGAGTGACGTTGGGTAGCATCAAGCATCATTTCTACTATACCTTCAATATAGCGACTGCTTGATACAAGTCCTGCAGTGTTTATGCCCAAACGCCTTGCTATGGAAGAGCGTACTTGGTCATAATTGAGCAATTCTCCTTCTATTTCGGAAGATTTTACTATGTCTAAAGTTAATGACGTAAGTGTTGCTTCTTCTTTCGCAGAAAATCCCAAAGCATTCATCTGCCCGATGATTTTGCCTTG
>JAAYIT010000196.1 GCA_012523295.1 Porphyromonadaceae bacterium
AAAAACAAATATTCAAAAAGCAAGCAAAGTGCGTTCTACAAAAGGATTACTTACATTCGTATTTGGCAGAATTGCGGCAGCTTACATTAATCTGATTTATTAATTCAAACCCTGATTCGCATAACTTATTTAAAAAATGGGGAAGAATTGCTAAAGCAATAGAAATCTACAGACTATTCTCGAGCGGAAATTCAATAGAATCCCTATCTGACATTGACTCAAGTCCTAAGGATTTTATAAAAACCGCAACATTTTATCATAAAGCTGTTGAAATCAAAGGAGAAGATTTCAAAAAATTGGTAAGAGAAGGAAGAGGCAAAACTGGATGTAAAACAATTGTATTCGAACGACTTTTTAAAGAACGAAGCAAATGTGGTTATAATTTTAGACGCAATACAAGTGAAATAATAATAAAAGATAAAGATTTGTTTGAATCATTTATAAATGCAGTTGTACCTTACCTAATTCAAAATCCAGAAACGTCTTCTAGAACAATTGACGATATGGGAGCTGATGCATTTTTAGATTTGCTCAAACCTTTTGGATTCCCGCCGAATAAATCATCCTCAACAAGCTCAATTACAGGAAGTGGTGCCCAAAGCAATTCTTCAACAAATGCTCAGTCTGATGGTAGTTCAACAAGTAGCAAAGCTTCTGATACCCCTTTTAATTCAGGTAGCTCAGTGACGGAAAGTACTAGCAGTAGTTCAAGAAATGACAATTCAGAGACGTCCAGTACAGAAGACACAAATGATTCAGGCAGCGGTTCAAGTAGATTCAGTGTTAAATCAAAACCAACTTTAAAAAGAAAAAAAATACCTAGTCCGCTGAAAAAACTGATTGATGAATGTTATAATTTAGATGAAAATAATTTTTCGAATGCTAAAACCGCATTAACTAGGGTTACTCTTGAGTGCACACTTAAGTTTGTAGTGGAAAACACCAATAAACCAAACGGTAAACTGATAAAAACGTCAAATCATTTTGATTTAGCTTTTAAGGATAGAAAAGGCAAACTATTAACCTATACAAATTTTGACATATTAAAATCTAAATTCTCTGAGTTAATCAAAGACACAGGTATAAGAAAAGCATTTGAAGACTTCGATATTCAAAATCCGCACCAAATAATTCATAATTATCGTGTAGCGGCTGTGCCTGCAAATGCAAAGGCTCTTTGCGACAACTTGATTGATTTAATGGAGTTTATGCTTCAAGATGAAACCGATTTTTTGAATTCTTTAGATTTAACTAAGCTATAATATGTTTTACTCACCCTTAAGATACCCAGGTGGAAAAAACAAACTTTCTGCATTTATAGCAAAAATTTGTATTGACAATAATATAAATGGACATTATGTTGAACCATATTCTGGCGGTGCTTCAGTTGCATTATTTTTGCTGATAGAAGGTTTTGTCAAGAAAATCACAATTAACGACAAAGATCGTTCAATTTATGCTTTTTGGTATTCTGTATTAAATAAAACTGATGAATTATGTGCAAAAATTGAGAATGCTGAATTAAATATTGAAGAATGGAAAAGACAACGTACAGTTCAATCGAACAAGACGAAAGCTGATCTACTCGATTTAGGCTTCTCAACTTTCTACTTGAATCGTACCAACCGTTCAGGAATTATTAATGGTGGTGCTATGGGCGGAATCAAACAAAATGGAAATTATTTAATGGACTGTAGATTTAATAAGCCAGAACTTGTAAAAAGAATAAGAATAATTGCTGAACATAAAAAAAATATTCGACTTTATAAGAAGGACGCAATAAAATTAATTGATAAAATTCAAAGTGAAGCAGAAAATGACAATACTATCTTTTATTTTGACCCCCCATATTACTTGAAATCGAGTACTTTGTATATGAATCATTATGAAGATTGCAATCATAAAAATGTAAGTGATAAAATAAAATCTATTGAAAACATAAAGTGGATACTGTCATATGATAATGTTCCTGAAATTCAAGAATTATATACTGATTGTCGAAAAAAAGAATTTTCCTTTAAACATACGGCGTATGAAATAAGAGAAGGAAAAGAGATTATGTTTTTCAGTAACAATATTAAAAAACCTGAAATTGAAAATTGGAATCCATTAAAATTCAAACTTAATAAAGGAAAAAATACCGCCAATATTGTGTATAAGAAATAGCAGTGAAAGGGCAAATCAATGTTTCTGCCGTTTAGTAATCCTTTGTACTTAACAAGAGAGTAATTGAATAAAAACCGCTACTGCTCATACACTTGACCGTCGATAGAGGCAAGCGAGCGAAAATATGGTGGAATACATAAATCGAATTAAATCAATTTCTTAGCCGTCAGAGAGAGCAGAAAAAGCAAATATTATGACAAATAAAAATAAAGAAAATTTCAAATTTGCGTGGCGAATTATTGCAGCACACATGATTGCTTATTTCTGTGCAGGAATATTTGCAATACTTATTATGGATTACAAAAACCTGTTTTCAAATGGAGCAGTTTCGTCATTTATGTTACCGACAGATACACCAATTGTTGCGCTTGGACCTGCGTTGCAAATTATCCGTGGACTTATTATGGCGTTAGTTTTGTTGCCATTGCGAAAAGTATTTACAGATGAAAAATATGGTTTTGCAAAACTATGGCTTTTAATTTTAGGGTTATCCGTATTTTCTACCTATGCAGCCGCCATGGGGTCGCTTGACGGATTTATCTACACAAATATTCCAATTATTGAGCAAATATTGGGTTATCCTGAAGCATTTTTATGGGTTACACTTTTTGTTGGAATTTTGTGGGTGTTTTACAAATTTGAAAGAAAGGCGATTAACATAACAGCCATTGTTTTGGTTGGATTGATTATTCTAATGGGAATTATGGGATATTTAAGTGCTGCTGGAATTATTAATACATAAAATTGATCAACAGAAAAATGCCAGCCTAAGACCTAAGGTTTCGTTACGCCCTCAGTGCAAGCAATGAAACCGATGTTGAATTGTCTGCTCTGATTTTTATCGAGCGAACAACGGAATCACGTATGGGGATGTTGTTTGGAAAAGCAAAGGATTAATGAGGGTTAATAGACAAAATTAACCCTAAAACCTTGAAAACCATATGCAAAAATATTTTGACTTGCTAAAGCTGACGTCTAAAGAGTGATTGAAGAGAATAAAAACATCTACAGTGCCAAAAGTTACGTTGCGTTCAAAGAAATAACAATTTAACTCAACGCAAACACTACCCCACTTCGATATGAAATTGCTGCTTGAGGCAAATGAATAAAACGACAAACTGCCGCTAAAAGCGGCAGTTTGTCGTTTTATTTGTGGCGATAGGAATATCGCCACACCCGAAAAGAGGGAGCATTATCCGTAAATAATATTTCCTTTTTCGTCTTTGAACTCATCCAGTTTAGCATCTTCTTCCGGACAGTTGAAACTTTTCAGGTATTGCTCCATAGCACTGTAACTCATTCCCATGCTGGAGAATCCGCCGTCGTGGAAAAGGTTTTGCATAGTAACTTTTCTTGTCAAATCACTGAACATCACCACGCAATAATCGGCACAATCATCAGCTGTGGCATTCCCCAGAGGCGCTACACGCTCAGAGAAATCGACCAAACTGTTAAAACCTTTCACACCGCTTCCCGCAGTTGTAATAGTAGGAGATTGCGAAATAGTATTCACACGTACTCCATGTTCTCGACCGTAAATATATCCGAAACTACGCGCAATACTTTCAAGCATCGCTTTAGCATCCGCCATATCGTTGTAACCGTAAATTGTACGTTGAGCAGCCATGTATGAAAGTGCAATTACAGAACCGCCTTCGGCTATGGCATCCATTTTCTTGGCAACCTGCATCATTTTATGGAATGAAATAGCTGAAATATCCAAGGTGGTAGAAAGCATATTATAGTCAAGGTCATCATATGTTCGTTTTTTTCTCACGTTTGGAGACATGCCGATGGAGTGGAGTATAAAATCAACTTTTCCGCCCAGCGCTTCCAATGATTCTTTGAATACTACTTCCAGATCTTCTACAGAAGTCGCATCGGCAGGAATTAATTTAGCATTCAGCTTTTCGGCCAAATCGTTTGTAGTCCCCATTCTGACAGCAAGCGGAGTGTTTGACAACGTGATAGTTGCACCCTCTTCTACTACTCTTTCTGCTACTTTCCATGCGATGGACATTTCATTCAAAGCACCAAATACGATACCCTTTTTACCTTTTAATAAGTTATGACTCATAATTTATCAATTTAATATGTTTGCTAAATAAACATTTTGCATTAAAAATAGTTCATTTTAAACGGAATTTCGGCACAAAATTAGTAAAAATGGGTAATTTTATACTACACATCTCTGAAATTATTTAAAATTACTACCTGAGTCTAACAAAAAATTCATAACACTCTATAGTTCGAATACTTCAATCAATCGGCTGGAAGCCGATTGTCCCAAAGGCTTTTCAAAGTTGCAGAAATAATCAAAAGTCATTGGGACTTCCGATAGAAAAATCGAACGTTTAATACTCACAATCCATATATAAAAAGAATATTTGGAACAAAATAAAATTTATCAGATACTTAAAATAACTACAAATATTTCTTTCAAATTCAAAGAAGATTCTAACATTTTCTACTAAGATTCGAGTTAGATTTTATATATTTGTAAAAAAATAATATTTATGAATAATACAAAGGTATATAAAATCCCTTTTGCCGATATTTATCCTCTTTACATTCAAAAAGCAGAACGAAAAGGACGAACTAAAGAAGAGGTTGACACCATTATTTATTGGCTAACCGGATATGACGAAAACTCGCTGAAAAATCAAATTGACTCAAATCATGACTTAGAGACATTTTTTGAGCAAGCACCTTTTTTTAATCCTAATGCAACTAAAATAACCGGCGTAATTTGTGGATATAGGGTGGAAAACATTGAAGATGAGCTACTACAGAAAATTCGATATATGGATAAGCTGATTGATGAGTTGGCAAAAGGAAGAAAAATGGAAAAAATTTTACGTGAATAATTTCGCATTAGAAATAATTTGTCACCCAACAATCAAAGTTGAATTTAGCAAATCAAACCAAACCTATATATGTTTAACGACGAAAATGACTTTCAATCCCGAAGAGACAAACTACATGAAATGCCTCTTTTTAAGAAAGGGCAAGAAATAGTAGAAGTAATAACACAAATTGCTGATTTAATTCCGGAAGATGATGAGGTTTTGCAGACTACCATGAGCATGATCTTAAGAGATGCGTATTTGCTTACTGCAAAAATTGCGAATGCGGAAAGTGGAGAATTTTACGACATAAAAATGCAGAACGCAGCAATTATACGTAAAGCAGCTATGGATTTAATCGTCAGTTATCATTCACTTAAAATGCACGGATTTGAGCATGCAGATTATTATTTGATGGTGAGAGGTATGCTTGAAGAGTACCGGTTGCTTTTTGTGGATTGGGTGGATGGTTTTGATAAAAACACCTATTTAGTTGATAGGTGGAATATGTTTAATCCTCCGGGTGTACATTACACAGACGAAGATCCTGATTTGGGCTGGGATGATGATGACGATTTTGATATCAATGACTTTTTTGGAGACGATGAAGAAGATGATTTACCTTTTTAGAAAGCTTGAAATAGAAAGATTTTAAAGGTAATTTTCAGGTGTCAATATTTTTGAATTTCTATTGTCCGATAAAAAAAATAGTTAGGAAAACGATATCCTAACTATTTTTCTATTAAATATCAATCTTGAACTTCCGAATACTAATGATCATGATCGTGTTCAATTCCTTCTTCGCGTGTTACATGAATAGTACCATGTGCGTGCTCAGCAGGTGCATAAATTGAATAAAGCTTCAACGGAGTATCACCGGTATTTTTTAAATTATGCCATTTTCCTGCCGGGATAAAAAATGCATGATCATCTTCAACTTCACGCACAAAGTCAAGATTATCTTCCGAGTCTCCCATATATACAGTTCCTTCACCTTGTTCGACACGGATAAACTGGTCTGTCTTCGTGTGCAGTTCCAACCCGATATCTTCACCCGGATGCAAAGTCATCAAGGTCATTTGCAAAAATGTACCTGTCCAGAGTGTTGTTCGGAAATTCTCATTTTGGAGCGTATATTCCTCCATGTCAAACACAAAAGGATCCGATCCAAAATCTTTCATTTCTAATTTTTAAGAGCTGATTTCAGCAGTCTTTCCTTTTTCAGATTCTGTTTGTTGTTGATTACAAGATGTAAATAATGCAATTGCAACTAAAAATAAAAATACTTTTCTCATACTTAGAATTACTTTATCAAATTAAAAAATATATATTTCTAATGGATATTATATAAAATTCATTACTTGTTTCTCAAAGATAGTAAAAATAATCTTGCGAATCCATTTATTCATGAAATAATTGATTTATAAGCATATAGGCAAATCAAATAATTATCAAAAAACGGCTACCTGATTTCCAGATAGCCGTTTCATTATTGATCAAAATATATAACTGTTGAATTAATCTTCGTCTTTTTTCTGTGCTTCGTATTCTTTCAGCAATTTATCTTGCACATCTGACGGTACAAGTTCGTAGCTGGCAAAAGTCATGTTGAACGATCCTCTACCACCCGTTATTGAACTTAAAGAAGTAGAATAATTTGACATTTCTTTCAGCGGAACGCGTGCTTTCAGTTTTTCAAAACCTTTTTCACTTTCCATTCCCATTATCATACCTCTACGACTTTGCAAGTCACTCATTATATCTCCCATAAATTCAGCCGGAATAGATACCACAACATCATAAATCGGTTCTAAGATTTTTGGGCCGGCTTCTTTAAATGCCATACTAAACGCATTTCTACCTGCTAACATAAATGAAATCTCATTGGAGTCAACCGGGTGCATTTTTCCATCGTAAACAATAACGCGCACATCGCGTGCATACGAACCTGTAAGAGGTCCCTGCTCCATACGTTGCATAAGTCCTTTTTGTATCGCGGGTAAAAATCTGGAATCGATAGCTCCACCAACAATACTATTGATGAAAACTAATTTTCCACCCCACTCCAATGGAATTTCCTGCGTATCACGAACACTGATTTTGTATTCTTGACCTCCGAAACGGAATACTTCGGGAATTGGCATTCCTTCAGTGTAAGGCTCTACAATCATGTGAACCTCACCAAACTGACCTGCTCCACCAGATTGTTTTTTGTGTCGATAATCCGCGCGAGCAGCTTTAGTAATGGTTTCACGATAAGGAATTTTTGGTTCGATAAATTCGATTTCGATCTTATCGTTATTTTCGATTCTCCATTTTAGCGTTTTTAAGTGGAACTCGCCTTGTCCGGAAACGATTGTTTGTTTTAATTCTTTTGAGACTTCAATTACCCAAGTCGGATCTTCTTCCCTCATTCTTGAAAGAGCTTCGCTCATTTTCTCGGTATTGGATTCGGATACCGCGCGTATTGCACGTCTATAACGAGGATTTGGGTATTTGATAAAATCAAATTTATTTTCAGAATCTTTTGAATTTAACGTATCGCCTGTTCGAACATCTTTCAATTTTACTGCAGCTCCAATGCTACCCGCGTTCAGAACTTCAGCTTTATTTCGGATTTGTCCTGCCACAATCTGAATCTGCGACAAGCGTTCTTTTGAATTTCGGTTTGCATTAACCAAGTCATCGCCCTCTGTCACTTTTCCTGACATTACTTTGAAATAAGAAACTTCTCCGATATGCGGTTCAACGGTAGTTTTGAAGAAAAACAAGCTGGTAGAACCACTTGATTCCGGTTTCACTTCATCACCTTTCACATTAACCGGTGCAGGCATATCAGCCGGAGATGGTGCTACCATGCTTAAGAAATTCATTACGCGGTGCACACACATATTTTTTTCTCCGGAAGCCACAAAAACCGGGAATATAGAACGTGAAAGCATACCTTTATGAATTCCTTCACGCATTTCTTCTTCGGTCAATGTGCCCTGGTCAAAGAATTTCTCCATCAAACCTTCGTCATTTTCAGCAGCAGCTTCTAATAAGATTTGGAAGTATTCATCAGCTTTGTCTTTTTCTTCAGCAGGAATTTCAAGAACTTCCGGAGCAGTTGCGCCCGGTTTCCACTTGTACATTTTCTGCTTGAGGACATCAACAACCGCATCAAACGAAGTTCCGGAAGAAGTCGGGTACTGCACTACAGTGACTTTATTGCCGTACATTTCTTTGAGCCCGTTCAGTGTATTGTCGTAGTCGGCTTTTTCATGATCGAGCTGATTGATTAAAAATAGTATCGGTTTGTTCAATTCTTCCGCATATCTGAATTGATTCATTGTGCCCACTTCTACTCCACTTGTCGCGTCAATCAGCATCAAGCCCATATCAGTAACGTTCAAAGCCGAAATAACACCTCCAATAAAATCGTCAGAACCCGGACAATCGATGAAATTCATCATTTTGTCTTTCCATTCATAAGACAGTACACTTGAGAAAACCGAATATCCATACTCTTTCTCAACAGGAAAATAATCTGAAACCGTATTTTGATTTTCTACGGAACCTCTGCGTTTTATAACTCCACTCTCGAAAAGCATAGCTTCTGCAAGAGTGGTTTTCCCGGAGCCGGCACTACCCAGCAATGCAATGTTTTTAATTTCGCTTGTTTGATATACTTTCATATCTAATTAATTTATAGTTAGTTACACTTTAATTTAATATAGTTCTACCTTAAAAAAATAAGATACGCAATTTACAAAATTTTAACCACATTGTCACCGTTTTTTATATGTTATAAAACATGTTTTAGAGCACACGCATTAACAATAATAAACAAATAAAGCGTCTTACACTAAAATGAAAAAGACATTTATAGCCAAGAAACGCTTTATGAAATTATTTCTGAAAATATCTGATTATTTATTTCGTCTTTTTTCTAAATACCTATGGTATCTATCACGTATTTTCTCATCAAACGTGATTTTCGGCAATTTGTACACCCGAGTTTTTTCCGCACCGTAACCGTAACCATAGCCGTATCCTGATGACGTTGAAGAAGTTCCGTTTAGAACCACACCCATCCCATTAAGCCGCTTATCTTCATACACTTCGTTGATCAGAGCCACAGCGTCTCTTGGCGTGTAATTCTGACGAGCCACGTAAACGGCATTATCTGCAATTCGATTCAACAGGTAAGTATCTGAAACCATTCCAATAGGAGCCGTATCTAAAACAACATAATCATAATTTTCTTTTGCATACTTAATCAATTCATCCAATCTTGGACTCATGATTAATTCAGATGGATTAGGCGGAACGGGACCTCCGGGAATAACATCCAAATAGGGATGATATCCTGATGAAACTATTATATCTTGAGGAGTCAAACTACTGTCTGACAAATAAATAGTCACCCCTTTCTCTTGTGGGATTTGTAAATATTTAGCAAGCATCGGACTCCGGATATCCAATCCTATCACCAATACTTTCCTTTTCATCAAAGCGAGTGACATGGCAAGGTTTATAGAAACAAATGACTTTCCTTCACCCGAAAAACTTGATGTAACAAGAATCACAGGTGATTCTTTCACTTTACTTAAAAACTTCAAGTTCGTACGCAACAGGCGAAACATTTCTACTATCGGTGTAGTCTTTCCCTCACTAACTACTACAGTGACACCCTCACGACTCGTTCCGATACTTCCCAAGTAAGGGGCTTTTACTAATTTTTGAAATTCTTTGGGATCTTCTATCTTATTGTTTATCAAATCTTTCAAATAGATATAAATAAACGGCACTAACAATCCGAGTATCAATGCCACTAAATAGATAATCCTTTTTTTCGGCGCTACCGGATCAATGGAAGCATATGCCCTGTCGATTGTTCGCGCGGCAGGCGCTGTAGTTGCTAAGCTCAAAGCAGTTTCTTCACGCTTCTGAGATAAAAACAAGTATAGATTTTGCTTGATTTCTTGCTGCCTTTTAATTTCTAAGAATTGACGCTCTTGTGTAGGGACTCTTTTGATTTTAGAGCTGAATTGCGAACCTTGACGCAGGACGTCATTCCGTGCAATTTGAATTCCCGATTTTACATTTGCCACGCTTGCAAGGACGTTCGACTTTAAGGCAGATATTTGTTGATCCGATTGAATTAAAGCCGGGTTTTTTTCATTCGCTGTTTGAGATAATTTCATTCGATCCAATACAGCGAGATTATACTCTTGGATAGATCTTGATAAAGATGGATCATCTGTCACAACATTGGCAGGAATAAGCGCATTCGGATCACGGTTATTTTTAATGTGGTTTTCAACCGCGTCAATCATATTGAGCTTTGTTTCCAGTTCTGTCAACTGTTTTTCATAAGCACTGGCAGTCTGGAGATACAGTTCAGCCTCAGAAGAGAGATCGGTTAGCTGATTTGAACGCTTGTAATTTTCTACGTCAGACTCCACCTCAAACAATTCTTGTGTGATGATACCCAGCCTGTCATGGATAAAATTTGCCGTATTGGTAGCAATGATATTTTTATCTATAATCGCATCAAGATTGTACAATTCGACTATTTTATTAAGAAAATCTTCCGCTTTTTTTACGTTTGACTCTACGATAGAAATTTTAATTACGTTGGATTGCTTGTTTACGGTAGTCACATTCATCTTCTTACCGTAACTCTCTATCAGATTATTTATCGGGTGAATTACAATTTTATACTTTATCCCATTTTTTGGAAGCGCGGTTGCAGAAAATTTGAAAATTCCTGCAGGTGTGGTAAAACTCTCTTGAATGTTCGTCAGTTTATACTTCTCTTTGAATCTGTTTTTTGCTTTAACTTCAACCTTGTACTGTCCCGAACTTTCTTTGACAAAAATTTCAATTCTATAATCTAAATTTTGAATAAAATCCTTCTGAAGATTAAGTTTGAATGGCATGTCGCGGTATTTCTGATCATATCTCAGTCCATTTTTTTCATAATATTCAACCTGCAGATTCAACGAATCGATTGCTTGATGAATGATTTTTTTGGAACTGATTACCTGAATTTCATCTTCTACTTCTTTGGAAACTCCGTTGAAACCGAGTGATTGCATCATAGCCATTGTGGAATGATTTGAATTCGATTTGTCGTTTCTCAATAAAATAACAGTCTGAATCTGATATTCGATTTTGGTACTTTTAATATAAACAAATGCAAGAATAAACGCAATGATAACCGCCAGAACAAACCAATACCACTTTTTCAAATACTTTAACATCAACTCCCGCAGATTAATAACATCGTTGTTGTTCCCGTTCAAATTTGATTTTATATTATTATCCATTGTAATTCCAAACCTATTTTTTTTGAGTTAATTATTAGTCTGATTTGATTTTGAAATCGAATAAGTTAATGTAACTAATGTTGCTAATGTAGAAATTGATGAGAGAAACAGGGGTATATTTTGTGAAGAAATCGATCTTGCCGTATTCGGTTCAACGTAAATCACATCATTTTGCTGAACGTAATAATAGGGTGAATTAAAAACCTCAGCTTCGTTCAGATTGATTCGGGCAAATGACAATTTACCATTGTGTTCACGTGTAATCAGCACATTTTCTCTTTTCCCGTATGGCGTCAAATCTCCGGCCAAACCTAAGGCATCCAAAATAGTTGTACGTTCATTGTTTATCGGGTATTGCCCCGGCTTAGCCACTTCACCCAAAACAGTAACATTAAAATTGAGATATTTGAGATTTACTATCGGATTTTGCACATATTCTCCCAAACGCTGAGTAAGCATTTTTATCGTTTCAGCACGTGTGAATCCGGCAATTTTTAATTTCCCAAGCAGCGGGAACGCAATTGTACCATCCACATCGACTGTATAGTGTTGTAATGTTTGATTACCGTAAAACTGATCAGAACCGGGAGCTAAGTAGGCGACTACGGGGAGGTTGAACGCAGCGATAGACTTTGGGTCGGTACCCGAAACGGTGATTATAAGCATATCGCCGGGCTTAATGGTAGCTTCATACCAAAAGTTTGATTTTTGGTTAATCGAATCAGCGGCAGCTTCATTAACTGTATTGAAATAACTGAGTTTTTTTTGAGATGTACATCCGCCTACAAGTATCAATAAAACAGCGAAAGTAATGACAACTGAATAAAATTTCTTCATAAGGAATTTAGATTAGTGAAAAAATTGCTTTATCAAACAAGTAGAGTATCAAAATACCGCTGAAAATTTAAACAATTTTAATGGATTTCTATATTTTGACAAAATTACTTAAAACCTCATTATCTAACAAATTTGAAGGATACTATTTTGCCTTTTGATGTCGCTTAGAATTAACCAACCTGTCATTAGGCGAAAATAGTTCCAACTTACAATTCAATAAACAACGCAATATGTTACAATAAATTATATCAACAGCCCGTTTTCAATAAAGTAGTACAAGTAATACAGAAAATTATGGATATTAAAACTTACATCAAAGAAAATCAACCTCGTTTTTTTGAAGAATTATTCAGTCTGATACGGATTCCAAGTGTGAGCTCACATTCACACAGGAAAGCCGAAATCCAGCAATGCGCCGAGCTTTGGAAAAAACTTTTGCTTCAAGCCGGTGTAGATACTGCTGAAATTTTGCCTACAAAAGGAAATCCGGTAGTTTTTGCAACAAAAATTATCGACCCAAAGCTACCCACGGTAATGGTTTACGGACATTATGATGTAATGCCTGCCGAACCGCTTGAACTTTGGGATTCACCACCGTTTGAGCCGGAAATTCGAGACGGAAAAGTATTTGCGCGCGGCGCTGACGACGACAAAGGGCAGTCTTTTCTACACGCCAAAGCGTTCGAATATCTCATTCGGACAAATCAGCTGAAATGCAACGTAAAATTTATTTTAGAAGGTGAAGAAGAAATCGGGTCACCCAGCTTAGAGGATTTTTGCAGAAAAAATAAAAAAATGCTTAAGTGTGACACAATTTTGGTTTCGGACACCAGCATGCTTGCCGCTGACAAGCCAAGTATCACCACCGGGCTGCGCGGATTAGGTTATTGGGAAATCGAAGTTACTGCCGCAAACCGAGATCTCCATTCCGGGATTTTTGGAGGTGCCGTAGCAAATCCGATTATGGAATTATCCAAAATCTTAGGTCAACTTATAGATAAGGATGGGAAAATAACCATCCCGAAATTCTACAAAGATGTAGAAAATGTATCTAAAAAAGAGCGTGATTTATTTGCTCAAATTCCGCTTGATGAAGAAGAATACAAAAAAGATCTGGGGATAAAGCATGTGTTCGGTGAGAAGGGATACTCTACGATTGAGCGCACAGGAATCCGACCGACATTGGACATTTGTGGTATTTGGGGCGGATATACAGGCGAAGGCAGCAAGACTGTACTCCCATCAAAAGCATATGCCAAGCTCTCTACCCGACTTGTTCCAAATCAGAAATTTAACAAAATAGCGCCTTTGGTTGAAAAACATTTGAAAAAAATTGCTCCAAAACACATAGACATCAAAATCACACGCCTGCATGGTGCCGAAAGTTATGTGTGTCCGATTGATTCGAAAGCATATCAAGCAGCTGAAAAGGCGTATGAAAAGGCTTTTGGCAAAAAGCCCCTTCCCGTACGCAGAGGAGGAAGCATCGGAGTTATTCCTGTTTTTGAGAAGGTGCTCGGAATAAAACCTATCCTAATGGGCTTCGGCTTGGAGTCAAATGCAATCCATTCTCCGAATGAAAGTTTCCGGATTGATCTCTACGAAAAAGGGATTGAAACGATAGTAGAGTTTTATCATCAATACTCAAAATAACTTCAAATCATTGAATATCATTAGCATGTAACCATTTTGTAAGGAATTTGTAATTATTTTAGTTTTTTTGTTCTTTTTTGTTTGGAATTTTGAAAAGAATGCAGTAAGTTTATATCGTTAAATTAGGCTTAAATTTATTAACCATATTAATTTTATTTGTTATGACAAAAACAATAACATTCAACGAGTTACGCAGAATAAAAGATGCACTGCCAAATGGGAGTATGGCCAAGATTGCTGACGAACTTGGTCTGGAAAAACAAACAGTTAGAAATTATTTTGGCGGTTCTGATTACAGAGAAGGTAAAAGTGTAGGAATACACATAGAACCGGGACCCGATGGTGGAATTGTTCAATTAGACAATACCACTATTTTGGAAGTAGCTCAAAGAATTTTAGATGAAGGAAAGTAGTTTTACGGGTTTGAGTATTTTGTTTGGCGTTCGGAGTATTATGAATAAAAATGTGAACATTGCTCAAATTTAAAATTACAAGTTCGATTAACAAAAAATCTTTATTAAAAATGAGTTAAAACAAAAAAGCAGCAATAATTTGTTGCTTTTTTGCATCTACAGGTTATCCTATAAAAAAAACAGAAACATGCCACGACATGTCTCTGTTTTACATTTTTTCCAAAGTCCGGAAGTATCCTACAGCCCTTTCTCAGTCAGGTATCTCTCAGCTTCCATCGCTGCCATGCAACCTGTTGCCGCCGCGGTAACAGCCTGCCGGTAATGCGGATCGGCTACGTCACCCGATGCAAAAACACCCGGAATGGATGTGCGCGGTGTACCCGGTACAACTTTAATATATCCGACCTCATCTGTTTCAAGATAAGGTTTGAAAATTTCAGAATTAGGGGTATGACCAATAGCCAAAAAGAATCCTTCGATTTCAATATGTACTTTTTCTTCGTCCGGCTGACCTCTTCTTTTGATTAAATTCGCGCCTTGAACCACATTATCCCCTGTCAGTCCTTCGGTTTCGTGCTCGAATAAAACTTCAATTTTATCATTTGCAAAAACACGCTCCTGCATAATTTTGGATGCGCGCATATGATCTTTACGGATAATCAGATAAACTTTCTCCGCGATATTGGATAGATAAAGCGCTTCTTCAGCAGCTGTATCGCCACCACCTACTACTGCTACTTTTCTGTTTCTGTAGAAAAACCCATCGCAAGTAGCACAGGCAGAAACACCGGAACCTGAGTATTTTTGCTCATCAGGGATTCCAAGATATTTTGCGGTAGCGCCGGTTGAAATAATCACTGTTTCAGCTTCAATAACTTTCTCATTATCAATGGTAATTTTATACGGTGAAGACGATAAATCAGCCGCGGTTGCCATACCGAAACGAACATCAGTCCCAAATCTTTCAGCTTGTTTTTTTAAGTCTTCCATCATTTCAGGTCCGGTAATTCCTGACGGATAACCGGGAAAGTTCTCAACATCCGTAGTTGTAGTCAACTGTCCACCGGGTTGGAGTCCTTCATAAAGTACAGGAGATAAATTAGCTCTTGAAGCATAAATTGCGGCAGTGTAACCTGCAGGCCCTGATCCAATAATCAGGCATCTAACTTTTTCGTTCATATCTTTAATTTACTGTTTTAATTATCTGTGTTTTAAGGCGAACAATATGATTCTCCTCTTAATGTTGAAAAAAAAAAGCATTGTTCCCGATTTCTCAGAAACAATGCACAAAATTACTATTTTTTTAGCTTATCTCAAATCATTTATTTCGATATCTTTATAAACAGAAGCATTAAAGACAAATGAGTTGTTGTCAGTTTTTACCCCTTTTTGGAATTTGGTAAGCGCCAATGTACTGATCATTCCTTTTTTATCTACGAGTTGGATAGTTTGCGGAAAATAAGTTGACTTATTTATCACAACTTGTATTTTGCTGATATCTGAGGATTTGTCTTTTGGGGTTAACTCTACCGCATATGCATTTTTCGCGTTGCTGCCTTTGAAATACCTGACAGTCGATTTCGAGCTGTACGCCTGAAGCAAAGCCAATGGATTTGTCTGCGCCAGCTCCTTTTCGGTCGGATTGGTGATCGAAACTTCATTTATTTCCGGCATATACGCCCATTGTGTTTTACCATCAAAATAAACTTGTATTTCATTGGAGCTGAATGTGAATTTTTCACCTTTCATCAAGAAAGTTCCTCCCATTTTATGAAGATTTGTCGAGTTAGGCTCTTTTACCACTAAACCAAAATTTGTTTGGATCGAATTGCTTTTAAGCATATTTATCATGTTGTTCATTACACTTGTGGCTGACTTCAACTGTGCCGATGCGCCTGCGGAAAACATCAGGGCAATCACGAATGTGCTTATGTATAACTTTGTTTTCATACGATTAATATTTATTTTTTACATTAAGGTCGTATGGAACACGCCATTAACCATTCTCTTGGGTTTAAGACTATTCTTAAATGGCTGTTTCATACGATTAATATTTATTTTTTACATTAAGGTCGTATGGAACACGCCATTCATTTTCATACGTTTGGAAGAAAATTTGATTTTAATGGCTGTTTCATGCGATCAAATAATTTTATGGATTCAATTGTTAAAATGCAACTAATGTGCCAAAATAAAAATGTAATTTGATTGTCCGCAATCATTCCTATTTGTTGCAATTTTGAATGGTTGGACCGCAACCATCCCTATATTCGGAATTGTTGCCTATTTACATCATTAAACAACGGGACAAACCAACTTGAAGCGGTTAGTCCCAATCTAAAAAAAACATTATTTAAGATTAGGAACAAAAACGAATAAGCATAAAACGCAAAAACAGTTGACTGATAATGAACAACTTAGCCGCCACAAAAAAAATTATTCGACAACACGATAATTTGTTGTTTCAATATGATAAAATGCCAGGTAATCTTTACCGTTTTTTTCCTTTTCAGCAGCGATTCGAGCTCTAAAATCGGCAATTCTTTCATTGTCAGAATCAATCTCTTTTTGTCCCACTGATCTTTTCTCGGCATTACAATCTTCATGTGAATCGGATTTTATTTCACTTTCCCATTCTGCCAAATAAGCTTCATCAATTCTTTTCTCAATCATTTTTCCGGTCACTCTCACTTTTTTATTTATGCATTCTTGTCTGAATGCTTTCTCTGATTCAGCTCTGATCACTAACGAATCTGAACTGCCTTCGAGAAAAAGCTTTTTACCCGATCGCGTACATAGGTGGGAACATTCACCTTCTACGGTAATAATTTTATTGACCAACTGATCTGCGGATGCTAAAAGGCTATCTACAGTAAACACTACATTTACTATAGCATCACTCCCGTGTCTGCTGCTATCAGATTTTTTCCCATTACAACTAAAGATAAAAACAAAGGAAAGAAAAAATAATGGAATAAATTTCAGGTTTCTCATATGCTTTACTATTTGAATAAAAAGTTAAAATTCTATTTTTCATGAATATTTAAGGGTGATTTGCCCACAACAAACAATCCGACAGCACCTAAAATCATCATCACTATTCCCACATAGACCAACCAAAGCCATGGGTCACGTACCAATTCAAACTTACTTACTTTGCTCCATTTTCCCATTCGTTCATCATAGCTGATTTGATAGATTTTCCAGCCGTTCACTTTCAGCGGTTTATTTACTTCTATTATATAGTCGATTTTCTTCTCATCTTTGGTATACACAGTTACATCCGAAGCATATCGCTTTGGCTCACGGTCAGGCATTACAAGGCTCATCCTCTCATCTAACTTCAGAGCATGATACGGATACAAATAGCTTCCGCTGCTCACCCAGCCTGAGACAGAATTACCCTGCTTTCTGTTTTTTGCCGTGACATAAACCGCGGCAGCCGCACCTTCGGAATAAAACTCCACAAAATGTACGCTGTCTTTTCCAATCATCGGTGCTGAATTTTCAAGCATGTTTGAAACTTCAATATCCCAATCAAGCAATGAGCCGATTATTCTTTCTTTATCAACCAAAAGCGTAACAGGCTGATTCTCAGGCAATGTTCTACCGGATTCATTATCTATCAGCATCAGTTTTGGGGGATATTCGTCAATGGTGAAATCGTTTAATTCTATCGCCAGGTCCATTTCCACCATTTCCCCATTTTCATCAGTAGCGCGCCACTCCGGCACATTTTTTTCTACCACCATTTGATAACGGCGCATATCCGCACTTCCCAGAACCGCAGATGTCAGCGCGATAAATAATCCTACATGATTTAGAACAAACGGGATATCTTTTTTCCATCGAAATGTCTTAATTCTTCTCAACGTAGCAAGTCCGAGCACACTGAGCATATAGATAAAAACGAGCACAAAAGACCATGCTGAAAGCATATTTTTGAAACCGAGCCATCCCATAGCGCCCGATTTTTCAGGCAAAACATATTGACGTGTAAGCCCCATTATTATCACAAGAGCTAAGAAAACGGCAATCGAAGTAATACTGGCTTCCATTCCGGACATCCATCGGATTAAATAGCTTTTTTTCGATCTTGAAAATAGGAATATTATTGATATTATATACAAAATACCAATGATTGCGTTTGAAGGATATCTCAAAAAATCGGTATTAAATGCTCCGATGCTGATTTGAAGTAATATACCTGTCAGCACCAAACCGATTCCGATTGTAAGTCCTTCTTTATAAGTCCAAGGATGCTTCCACATATCATGTTGCCCAAAACACCTAAAGGGGAATTTTGGCGGGGTTGTTTTTAGTTAATTTTGAAAAAAATATGATTCCAAATTAATTTATGTCTATATTAAAAAAAACACTGCCAAAGTTACAAAACTTTGGCAGAACAGCTATTGTACTTAAAATAAATACCAGGAAAACTATTTTACAGCAATGATTTTACCTTCTTCTTTCGCTTTTTTCAGCCATTGCGGAACGATTTCTTTCATAAAAGTATCTTTCGCTTTCTCTTCGGCATTCATATCCAAGCCGATGTATTTTTGCGCTTTCGCTTTTGTGGAGATATCGGGCATTGGCACATCGCCTATGAAGCCGAGTTTCGCAAGCACTTTTGTATTTTTCAGCCGCGCTTGCAATGCTCTGTTCAAGCCATGACTTAAAATCCGCTGAACTTCCTGCGGCGCGTGGAAGGAGGCGCCATGAGAAGCCACTCCAAAATCCCAGCGCCACTGCGCCTGACGAATTAGATCTAAGACAGGTTTCATTTGAGCATCTGTAGCTCCTTTTTCCCAAGCAAATTTCGCTTCGATATGTGCTTTTGCCAATTCAGCCTCGAGCAAATCACGTGTTTCCAACACTTTTGCCTGACGCTCATACACATTATTTCTTAAAGTCTCCTCACTCTCACGGTGACAAACTAAACAAGTTCGGTCAATTTTTGCCAACGGACTTTGAATGTGGTGATCACTGAACTTCACACCGCCTTCACTTATGTACGGCATATGACAATCGGCACAGGAAACTCCTCGCTGTCCGTGTATTCCCATTTGAGCTATCTCATAATCAGGATGTTGCGCTTTCAAAATCGGAGCTTTACTTACCGCATGTACAAAATCGGTGAATTGAATTTCATCGTAATATTTTTCCATATCTTCCAGCGTCAACCCTTTGTCCCACGGGAAAGTGAGGTATTTTCCTTCTCCTTTGAAATAATACTCTACGTGGCACTGCGCACAAACCAACGATCTCATCTCTTGGTGTGACGCTTTCGTAATGTCTCTCCCTTGACGCGCAAATGCTTCCGTCAATGCCGGTCGACTGATATGAAGATTCATGTTTTCAGGTTCATGACAGTCTGCACAGCCGATTGGATTCACAATTTCATGTCCAAGCGCTCCCCATTGTTTATGATAAAAACCATCCACGCCCAATTCTGCCATCATCCTCGGCACATCGGGACTTTTACATGACCAGCAAGTTGCAGGCTGCGGGCCTTCGTGCTCATGCATCGGTGCACCCGTGCGTAAGGTACGAGTAACGTCAACCACGGCGTAACTGTGTCCGCGAGGCGTGGTGTAATCTTTGGAGAAAGCGTATCCGGCCCAGAGAATAACCATATTTGGTCGCTGCTCGAGCACATCAACAGCCTGGCTGCTATTGTATTTACTTACGAAAGTGGTATCAGCAGTCTGTAGCCAAGTCTCGTAGTTTCTGGGATAATTCGCGGCAAAAGCTTCATTTCGGCTTTCAATGCCTGTGATTTCCGTTTTTTTGTTGTTAAAAACACTGGCTATCTCTGCACGTCGATTCAAAACCGACGAAGCAAACATGCCTAATCCGAAAACAATAAGCATGGCTAAAATGAATAACCCCCAGCCCTGCCAAGATTTTAATTTCCTTTCCATATTTATTGGATAATTAGTTGATTAGTTAAATGGCAATTACTCAATATTAAATTCTTACATTGTAAATCGTATATTAATTTATCACTTTCTTCAGCCAAGCCGGAACTTCCGAAGTCGGATACGGAACCAACGCGGATGGGGTTGAAGAAAGGCTGTTTTTCCCGCCATGAGGTATATCCCTATGGCAATCCCAACAAGCTAAAGCTTTATTTTCTTCAACCATTTTGAAAGTATGTGTTCCCGTTTTTACAAACTCAGTATTCAACTGTGTATGACAACGAATGCAGTTTTCCATAATTACTTTTTGACTTTCCGGAATTGCCTGCATTACCTGTGGCTCCCTACCCAAGGTAAATACGGTGGCATGCCTTAATCCATCTTTAGCATGAAAATAATATTCACGAAAAATATTGTCGTGCGGCACGTGACAATCGTTACATGTGGCATCACGGGCATGCGAACTGTGCTGCCAGGTAGCGTAATACGGACCCATGACATGGCAATTTACGCACGTGCCCGGATCATTCGAGGCATAACTCCATGCGCGAGAAGCGTACACGGTAAAAATACCCAAACCACAAATAACGCCCAACGTAATAATGGCAAAAATTTTCCAACCGAGTGTCGGCAGCAATCTGTCAATAAAATTTTTAAACCCCATAATTACTTTTTTGAAGAATACGTGAAACCACTATTATCAAGCAAATATAGAAAATTTTCTTTAATCAAGTCAACTAAAAAAATATGCTTTAAAGCATAAACTCACAATTTAGACATATTCTAAATTACGAACAAGTATCATCCTTTTCCCATTACATATGATTTTTTCAAAATAAAGGAATATAGAGACTTCTACCATGTGTTTTTATCAACATAAAAATTTGAATGATTTTTAATTCTCATTCAAAACTCTTTATTTTAAGCTTCAAGTTCTTCGAAACATAAGAAATTCATGAAATTAACACGATATTTTGTGCTGTTTTTAACAAAATATGAACTAAAAATATACCTGTTTGTTTAATATTTAACTAAATTAACGTGAGTTCGAAATAAGAATTTATTTATTTCATTGGTAAATAAGGTAATAAGGTTTATGTCAAAATGTATTTAAATGCTACTAAGGTTGGTATTGAGAAAATAAGGTACCTTAGTAGAAAATGATACAGAATAAATCTCAACCTTATTACCTTATTGCAAATCAATCTCATAAATCTAAATATTATTTTTTGTTTATATCGAACTTACGTTAAATTAGAGTTTATATGGCTTAGTTTATTATTGTTCTCACATTTAGTGATTTGTTGATGTTCTATAATGCCGGTGCTACGCGCCTGAAAGACGTGTAACGTCGACATTATGATAGCAAAACAGGTCTCGTATTCTATAAGGGCGCGTATCGCCGATATTGTTTATATCGCTGACAATTAACACGATATCATTCTAACTTATATAATCTCTATTAACCACACTATGATTTTATTTGAAACACTAAACAATGACAATTTCAATCGTTTCGAGAGTGAAATAATTGATGTATATTTGAGGGCATTTACGAAAGGTGAAAGTGCGCAGATTATCACATTCGAT
The DNA here is from genome assembly GCA_012523295.1 of Porphyromonadaceae bacterium. Taxonomy (GTDB): domain Bacteria; phylum Bacteroidota; class Bacteroidia; order Bacteroidales; family Paludibacteraceae; genus UPXZ01. Next base: position 21,744 of record JAAYIT010000196.1, read on the forward strand.
GAAGTAAAAAACTCATTAAGAAGAATAATATCAATAGGTTTTGGAGTTTTAGCCAGAATCGATGATAAAATTGCTGGTTTTATCCTCGCTCATCCGTTAGAAAATGATGAGGAATTTCCAAAAAATCTTATTAAGGAGAAAGCGTATGAAAACGCGCTTTACATTGCCGAAGTAGCTGTAGATAAGGAATTTAGAGAGCAGGGAATTGCTAAGGAATTAATCAGAAGCATGCAAGAAGCGGCACTTGAGATGCACTACAAAAGTCTGATTCTCAGAGTATGGGATAAAAACAACGCCGGGGTAAATTTATACGTAAATACAGGCTTTGTTGATTCGGGAATCTCAATTAAACAGACAAAATACAGAGCAGACAAAACACCTTTCGAAATGAATAAAATATATCTGATAAAAAATTTAGAATAAACTATGAAAGAATTTTTAGCAAAAACAATTGATTTACAGCATGGTAACGAAGAAGAGAAGCGGAAAGAAATTCGAGATTATTTTCTGAAAACCTGGGAAGTTCATGAAAAACTTTATACCCAGTTAAAGTCGGATGATATTTTTTATCATCGCGGAGATCCGTTGCGTCATGTGATTTTATTCTATTTCGGGCATACCGCTGTTTTTTTTATTAATAAATTGATATTAGGCAAAATCATTGACAAGCGAATAAATCCTGAGTTTGAATCGATTTTCGCTATCGGGGTAGATGAAATGAGCTGGGATGATTTGGATAACCGAAATTACAACTGGCCGAAAGTAGAAGAAGTTCGTGAATACAGAAAAGAAGCGAAAGAGCTGATTTTGAAACTAATAGATGAGACGCCACTTACAATGCCAATTGGCTGGAACAGTCCATTTTGGATTATCATGATGGGGATCGAACATGAGCGGATTCACTTAGAAACTTCATCGGTACTGATTCGTCAATTACCCCTTGATGAAGTAGTTAGCGGCAAATTTGGAGATAGAAGTCATGAGACCGGAGAAGCACCCGAAAATGAGATGATTGAAGTTAGCGGCGCTGAAATAAAATTGGGAAAACCGGATAATCACCCGCTTTACGGCTGGGACAATGAATATGGGAAACACAGCGAACAAGTTGAAGACTTCAAAGCGTCTAAATTTCTGATTTCAAACAAAGAATTTCTTGATTTCATCCAATCTGACGGGTATAATAAAGAAGAATACTGGTCAGAAGAAGGCTGGAATTGGCGAAATTTCAAACAAGCCGAAATGCCGCTTTTCTGGCGAAAAAACGGAGAAGATTATCGACTTCGATTAGTGGCTGAAGAAATTCCAATGCCATGGAATTGGCCTGTGGAAGTGAATTACCTTGAAGCAAAAGCGTATGCCAACTGGAAAAGCAAGAAAGAAGGGAAAACCTACAGGCTACCAACCGAAGCGGAATGGTATCGTCTATATGAGGTGGCGGGAATGAAAGATGTAATGGATTGGGAGGATGCTCCCGGGAATATTAATTTAGAGTATTTTACTTCACCGTGTCCGGTTGACAAATTCAAGCAAGGTAAATTCTACGATGTGGTAGGCAATATCTGGCAATGGACAGAAACACCGATTACGGGATTCTCGGGTTTCAAAGTTCATCCGCTTTATGATGATTTTTCTACTCCGACATTCGATGGGAAACATAACTTAATTAAAGGCGGCTCGTGGATTTCCACCGGAAATGAAGCCACTTATCACTCTCGCTACGCGTTTCGCAGACACTTCTACCAACACGCCGGAATCCGACTTGTAGAATCTGAGACTCCACTCAAAATCACGCAAGCAGAGTATGAGACTGATCCGGAAGTTGCACTCTCTTGCGAGGTGAACTGGGGCGATAATTATACCGTATATCCAAAATTCTACAGCGTACTAGCAAAAGTAGTCACTGATGTGGTGGGTGACAATAGAGAATTGCGTATTCTCGATCTGAACGCTGACACCGGAAGATTAGCGTTCGAGTTGGCACAGCACTACAATGATATTACCGCACTCGATTTCACCGCAAGAATGATACGTATGCCGATTCAGCTTCAAGAGCAAGGCTTTATGCGCTATGTAATGAAAGATGAGGGTGAACTGCAGTTCTTCCGTGATGTGGTTTTATCCGATTTCGGGCTGAATTCAAAAGACAACATCCTGTTTATGCAAGCCGATGCAATGAATCTGAAACCAAATTTCACCGGATATGATGTTATTGTCATTCCAAATTTATTGGAAGAACTAAGTGACCCGAAGCTATTTTTATCTCAGATACATACCAGATTGAATGATAATGGGTTGCTGATTATAGCTTCAACTTACGATTGGAAAATTGAGAAAACCAAAAGAGAAAACTGGTTAGGCGGATTCAAAAAAGACGGCGAACCGGTGACTTCATTGGATGGGATAAAAGCAATCTTGGATAAAGAGTTCAAAAAAGAAAATGACCCGATAGATTTGAATTTGTATATTAAGCAATCAAGCCGGGTGCTGACACATAAATTATCGCAAGTGACGGTATGGAGGAAGAAAAATAGTACTTCTAACCCATAAAGTGGAATTATGAAAAGAGGCAGTTAACGGATTCGTATCGTTAACTGCCTCTTTTTTAGATACTATTGCAACTACCAAAAAATGGATTAATTTGAAGAGTTATAGATTATTATTAGCAATATCAATTTACCAACTTCATATCCAAATTCTCTTTAATTGCCGATAAGAACTCCTGCGTACTCAAATAATGCTCTCTAAGCACTTTATCACCGTAAATCAGGATAGCAAGGTCTTTCGTCATTTTTCCGGATTCTACAGTTTCCACACAGACTTGTTCAAGCTTTTCACAAAAGTCTATCAGTTCCGTATTTTTATCTAATTTTCCTCTATGCATTAATCCTTGCGTCCAAGCAAAAATCGAAGCTATCGGATTAGTCGAAGTTTCTTTCCCTTGCTGATGTTGACGGTAATGTCGCGTTACTGTTCCATGCGCTGCTTCAGCTTCCACCGTTTTCCCATCGGGCGTTACAAGCACGGAAGACATAAGTCCAAGCGAACCAAAGCCTTGAGCTACAGTATCTGACTGCACATCGCCATCGTAGTTTTTACATGCCCATACGAATCCACCTTCCCACTTCATGGCAGCTGCCACCATATCATCTATCAGGCGATGTTCATACGTAATTCCGGCTTCCTTAAACGGCTCTTTGAACTCATTTTCATAAACTTCCGCAAAAATATCTTTGAATCTGCCATCATATGCTTTCAAAATCGTATTTTTTGTAGAAAGATAAAGCGGATACTTTTTTGTTAATGCCATTTGAAAAGATGAACGTGCAAATCCGTAAATAGACTCATCCGTGTTGTACATTGCCATGGCTACTCCATCTCCTTTGAAGTCATACACTTCCCAAGTTTGTTCTTCTCCATTTTCATCCGTAAAAGTAAGTTTAAGTTTTCCTTTTCCTTTTATCAGTTTATCTGTAGCCCTGTATTGATCGCCGAATGCATGACGACCTATAATAATCGGTTGTTTCCAACCTTGCACATATTTCGGTATGTTTTTGCAGATAATCGGCTCTCGGAAAACAGTTCCGCCTACTATATTTCGTATTGTTCCGTTTGGAGATTTCCACATCTTTTTTAGTCCAAACTCCTCTACACGTGCTTCATCGGGTGTTATTGTCGCGCATTTCACACCTACATTGTATTTTTTAATCGCCTCTGCCGCATCTATCGTAATTTGATCATTCGTTGCATCACGGCTCTGGATGCTCAAATCATAATATTTAATGTCTAAATCGAGATATGGGAGTATCAATTGTTTTTTAATAAACTCCCAAATTATTCGGGTCATTTCATCACCATCAAGCTCTACAATCGGATTATGTACTTTAATTTTTTGTTTCATTATCAATAAAAATATTTTGTTTATAATAAGAATTAACAAAGGAGTGGTCTTGACTTTTTCTCGCAATTACAACTTGAAAATTCCGATTTATCGGAGCTAACAAATTCTTAGAAGTCAAGACGACTTCATAGTCATCAGGAGTTCCATTACTATTTTATCTCTAAAAACTCTTCAATCACCGGATCGATATCATTTTTCCAATTCCATTTCATCAATTTGTCCTTCATAATATCTTTCAAGTCTTTGTATTTATATTCATCCGGCAAGTAGAGAATCGAGGTATAAATGTCACCTCCACTTTTAGCATTTTCTTTCAAATCGACAATAAAATCATCCCACAGAGCAAATCTGATTTTCAATAATTCATCGTTTTTATTCCAGCTAAACAAGATCGCGTCTTCTAAACTTAAATCTTCTCTAAAGCTTATATTTTCGTCTATTCCTAATCTATATTCCATAATAAAAAGCAAATTTATCAATTTTACATAAAACAGATAATCAGGAAACAAAGTTCAATTTAGAGGTGTTAAAACATAAGCTGCTTTTGAGAAAGAATATATTGTGAAACACAAAAACAAGGAACTTTGGGTGTGTGAAGATTAAAAATTTATATGTCTATTACGCAATCATTCCTATTTGTTGCAATTTTGAATTATTGTACCGCAACCATCCCGATATTCGGGATGGTTGCCTATTTACGTCGTTAGACAACGGGACAAACCGACTTGAAGCGGTTAGTCCCAATCTAAAAAAAACATTATTTAAGTTTATGAACAAAAACGGATAATCATAAAAATTTATTTTTTTACTATTACATTCTCAGACTTATCACCTACTCTAACTAAATATACTCCCGGTTTGACAGAAAATGAAAGTTCAGCATGTTTGATTTTTTGAGATTTCAAAAGTTTACCTTCCGGAGAGTAAACTCTAACTTCATCATTAAAATCCGCGTTTCTTATGATGATTCTTTGCTTATCACCAATGACATATAACTTTTGATAAGCTTGCAGCGGGTTGGAAGAGGTTACTTTGTCATATGCTGTCTGCAAATCATTTCTCACCAAAGCCAAGTCGTTAATTTCTAAGTCCGTTAACGTCCTGTTATAGATTTTGAAATCGTAAATCGATGTATTTTTCAAATAAGAATTTCCGGCAATATGCGGTCGACCCAGCCAATTGAATTTTGTAGCGCCAATGTCCTTGGGATTGTAATACATGGGTGATTCTTTTACCAAAACTCCATCTAAATAGAGCCTTGCTACCGATGCGTATTGCGTATATAGAACATGATGCCAGGCGCCTTTGTCAATCGCTTTCCCGACATCCAAGCTACCAACCTCATTGGAAGTTCCACCTATTGAAATTGCAAAATGCTGCCGGTTTACACGAAATGCCATATACTGTCCCAAGGTGGAAGTTGCTCCATCGTGCGTAGAAAAGCACCACAAATAATTACCAAGCCCGAGGATAAATGTTGATTTATCAACGAAAACATAAGTAGAAATCGTAAAGTTCTTCAAATGTGGAATAGTATCCCCTATCCTTTCTCCCAAATCTACATATCCATTACTTGCACCCAGCTTTGCAATATAAAATGTATCCATTGCTTCAGTAACAGCTGAGTTTTTCAAGTTAGCCGAGTAGTTGTTTTTTGATAAATCAACAACTGTTTTATCTTTCTTAAATCTAAAATGAGCTACTGCTTCATTGTCTCTGATGATAGATGCGAAAAAATTCTGATAAGCTGATTTTAAATGCTCCACCTGGATATCAACATCTTCCTGAGTGCTCGCTTCTGAATTTCTCACACTATCGGCAATGTCTATTTTCTCCTGAAGGATGGTAAATGAGCTTTCGGGGTAAGTACCATCTGTGGTGCCTTGTACCGACACATCCAGCAATTCTTTACATTTAACAATAAATGAATTTAATTTAAAAAGATTTTTTGTTGGAGGAGGAGTCAAAATCTTCACTCTAAAGACACCACCCGCGATATTATTCCCACTCGCCTGAAACGTTACGACGATTGATTCTTTTCCATCCAAAAGCGTTGCCGGTATAGGATATTCCACATTTACAAATTCATTTACGCCCCATTTCCCAACTACATTTTCAGTTACTAACAATTGATTGTCAATTAAAATATCAAATGTGCGGGCGCCTCCTTCAATTCCCCAGTATCTTACCATCAAAAACAAGTCAGTCCTGCCTCCGGTAAGCATATTATAGCTGAAATAACCGCCATCTCGAGCATCACGCCAAGATTCCCCATTGTGATATCCCGAAAATGAATTTACTGACTTCATGTTATGATCAACTTCAGGTTGTTGTTCGCCGGGTTTCACATCGTCAACAGTTCGTTGGTCCAGCACCATTTTTTTAAATTCCTGCTCTTCCAACTGCTCTTTTATCATCTCATATTCTCTTTCACCCATAATCATCCAATACATCATATACCTGCTGTCATGTATTTTGTAGAATGGTTCAAGAATTAACTCGATATCACCACCTTTTCTGAAAAGCGAAGTAACATCATACGTAAACTGCTGATCAACAGGTTGTTCTAAACTATTCAACTTTTGTAATACCTCTGCTCGTTCTCCTACAATAAAAGGCGCTTCAGCAGTTGACAAAAGTGTTCCTGCAGCAATATGAGCCCAGCGGTCTTCATCGGCAATCAATCCATGCAAATCTTCTGTTCCTGTACGCATGCCTAATACGATTGGTCCGCGCATAATTGACACGTAATTGGGCACATTTGGGAGTTCCTCCATAGTGAATCTCATCGGAGTTTTTATTGTCACAATATCACCGGAATTCCATACGCGCTTGATTTCAACATATGATGAAGGTAATGAATTTACCGGATACGCTACTCCATTTATCTCTATAGCCATTTTCCCCGCTTCCAACCATCCCGGATATCTTACAAAAAGTGGAAATTCCTTAGCTGCGCTTAGTTCAATTTTTAATGTTGTGCCTTCTTCTTCAGGAAAATTTGTTTCCTGAGTTACCGTTATGCCTTTTTCTGTCCAGTTTAGTTTAGAAGCAACAAACAGATTGACATACAGTGAGTCTGAGGTATGCGTGTATATAAATTCTCCATATTTTCCATGATTTTCCATCCCGGTACCGACACAGCACCACATCGCTTTATTCACAGCCGAATAAACACGATAATGTCTTGGACGTGCCGGGGTAAAATAGACATACCCGCCATGCTCAGGGTGTTGAGTGGAAAGAATATGATTAAACATTGCTCTTTCATAATAATCAGCATATTTTGCATCGGGATTCATCCTGAAAAGTCCCTCCGTCAGTTTAAGCATATTATTCGTGTTGCAGGATTCAGGGCCCTCACGTTCTTCAACATATTCATGACAACTTGCCGCGGTTGGGAAGTGTTCACGTCTGCTGTTTCCTCCAAAAGATAGTGAACGATTTTCAACAACAGTTTTCCAGAAAAAATCAGATGCGAGCCTGTAGTTAAAATCATTTGAAACCTCAGCGACTCTCTGATAACCTACCGCCTTAGGTACTTGGGTATTTGCATGCATATTATCGAGGTTATCATTTTGCGCATACATACTATTATGCAAAATTTTATGTGAGAAACGCTTGGCAGCCACGAGATACTTGATCTGACCGGAAATTTGATAAGCATCAGCATACACTTCGTTCATTCCACCAAATTCTACATTGAGCATTGTTTCCATTTGCTCATCGCTCAGTGGCGCAATGATTGTTAACCCCCAATCGCATAAGCTTAAAAACATCGTTTTTCCCAATTCGCTTCCACCATAAAGCCAAGAATCCCGCAGTCCGGCATAGGTTTTATGAATATTATACCAAGGCACCCAACCGTTACCAACAGCATTTGGATCTCCCGCTTTTATTCTATTCCAGATAGTTGACAATCCATGTGGAACTCCACCTACATAACCGGCATTTCCTTGATTGGTATGCGCATCCTGGCATCGCTTCAATTCTGAAATCACATATTCCATACGCAATCTGACAGATTCATCACGAGTCGCGGCATAATGTATCGCTAAAGCAGAAAGATAATGTCCGCCAACATGCCCGTCTAAATTTATCCAATTCTGAAAACTTTCCGCTTTTTTAGGCAATCCCGCTTCTTTTAGAAAAGGAGCTAAAAGCCGATCAGTATCGTACGCCAAAAGAACTTCTGTGTTTAAGTCACAAGCTTGTTTGAATGGGCCATCCAACAACTCAATACTGCTCAAAGAAAATGAGTTTTGATATAATTTCTCCTGAGAAACAACCGCAAAACTCGCTGTCAGGAAAAAAAATGATAATATTATAAATTTGTTTTTCATAGTTGATGTATTTATAAGATTAGTAGAAAAATTATTTTGTTCAGGTTAATTTTCAACTTCCTGTTTAAAATAAAAAATCATAATTTGAGTAGTCAAAATGTGATGATAAGTCTCTGCAAATATAAGTTTTTTTTCATAATTTCAGTATCAAAACATCTTTACGGCACAAGTTTAGTTATGAAACAGCCATATAAGATAAATCTTAAACCTGAGGAAATGATTAATGGCGTGTTCCATACGACCTTAATGTAAAAATCGTATAAAAAAAACAGCAACGAGAAGGGGGTTAAAACAAAAAAAATCAGGCAAAAGATTAAAATCGATTGTCTGATTTAGATTTCTGTGATCCGGGCGGGATTCGAACCTACGACCCACAGCTTATAAGGCTAAACTAATAAACTGACTACGTGGCAATTAGATAAGATTTGTAATTCTGGTGTAATTCGATAAATAGGCATGAATAAGGTTTTAAATACCTGTGAAGTGGTTTTGAAAAATCACAGCTTATCCAAAATTACAGAAAAAAGCGTTTTTAATAATATTTACATTTTAGTTTTCAACAAATCGAGTAAATTTGTATAATCACGCTTGATTTAACAAATATAACTTGCTGACTATTACCCTTTTATTGAAAAACAACACAAAACACAGTTCTATTTGACATAAATGCAAATTATAGGCATTAACATTTATTATTTTCAAGTTGTTGATTTTCAGCTATTTATAAGATTGATTTTGTTAATAAAAATCTTTGAAAATAACCGAGTTAATTTAACTTAATTTTGACTTAATTACTGTTAATTACATTTGGTTGCTTTTTGTTACTACAAAGGTAGAAAAATATTTAGTTTATACAAATATCATCGCCGAATAAAAAAATACTTTGTATCTTTACCCAGTGTTTTAAGTTGTGAAGCCTGACGCAGATTAAAACATAAAAAACGGCTGACTGGGTTGTCGGCCGTTTTTGTTTTTAACTTGCCTTTAACTTGCTTAAATCTCATCTGTCTGCCCCGAAGAGTACGAATAAATCTTGTCGGCGCATTTGTCCCAATCATCAGGCTCTGGCTTCATGCCTAAAGCAAGCATAGTAATATCGTAGTGCAGTTCAACGCAGATTTCAGGCTCTAACGAATACAAAATATCATTCCAACCCCACAGCTCACGCACAAGAGTAAGATAATCATTTTTTCTTTTGAAAGGTGCGCCCGTTATTGCGCTGATTAGTAACTCATTTAACACCGTGCAATCAACCTCTTTATCGAAGTTAGAAAGCACACGGTTAAGCCTTTGTGTGTTCGCGATTGCCTCTACAATGCGAAGTGTTGCCTTTAGATTACCATGTTCAGTTATTAAATCACTGCTTACGCAAAAACCTAAAACAGGCACATTCTTATCAGTGCCGTTGTATTCATATATTTTCATAGCAATGGGCAGTTTTACAACATACCCGGGTTGATTAAGTTATACAATAGAGATTAAATTTAATTTTTTGAACGACCTAAAACCTTGCTTTTCAGTGTCATAGTAAACTTGTACTGCGCTGTTTTTGGCTCTGCGGTCGCCTTTGATTTGGTCCGACACGCCTAAAAAAGTGCCGTACGCCTCTCTGATTTCGCCCGAAACTTTTTGAAAGTAAAATTTCACGATTTGAGTTTTCATTTTTTGAACTAACTTGTAATTGCGCCACGCAATGCGAAGGCACTCGCTGAATGATTGCCCGCTGATTCTGAAATGTTGCCACGCTTGTAGCATAATTGCTCTTAAATCTGTTGTTTTCATGTTCGTAATTTTTAATGGGTTATTAAATTTATCGCTTTATTATTATAACACAAAGATAAAGCTATAGGTTTAATAAAGCAAATACACATAATAGTTTTAACTTTATTTAATAGTTAGATTGTTATACTGATAACTTTAATTATCGTAACTTTGCAGTAAATAATAAAACTTACAACTATGCAATCAATTAAAAATCTTATCAAAAGAAAGGGATTAACTAACAAAGAGGTGGCTCAACGTATGGGCATTAGTGAAGTCGGATTATCTCAACATTTGAATGGCAATCCGAGCTACAATGTGCTTGAAAGAATAGCCGGTGCGATAGGTGTGGAACTGTCGGACTTATTCGACCCCAATCAGCCGATATTTGGTGTCATTGTGCTAAACGGTGTTACTTATCAGATAGAAACATTCGGGCAATTAGAAAGAATGTATAATGATTATTTGAAACAAAAGAAATTAAACTAATTAGCTGGCAATGAGTATTGTGGATAATGTCCAAAGAGATGTAGGCTATACGGATACCCTTTGACGTTCTCTATAACTAAATTTATAAAAAACATTAAATTAGTTATCAAAGTATGATAACTTTTATATCTTTGCGCTATGAAAGTTTATTTTGAAGACAGCGAATTAGAGGCGTATGTTAAAACGGGTAAATCTACCGCAAAGGCATACAAGCAATACGCCAAAGACAAAGCGTTTACCGAACGTTTGCAGGCTGTTGTAGCTACCATGCAGGCAGTAACAAAATCATCAGAATTAGCCTTGTATAGTTACTTGAAGTACGAAAAACTAAAACATCAGTACTCGGGATTGAGTAGCGTGCGCATAATGAACGGCAAAGTAGAAAGGCTTATCTTCAAAGAAACAGAAAACGGATTTGAAATAACAATTATCGAATTAGATAAAACACACTATGGAAACAAGAAATGAATTTGTATCGCTCACGCCTGTACATCCGGGACGTATTCTGCAAATGGAACTAAATGAGAGAGAAATAAAACAAAACTTATTAGCCGAGCAATTAGGCATAGCCCCCACCAACCTAAGTAATTACATAAACGGCAAACGTAATTTTACCGCTGATTTTGCGCTTAAATTAGAGGATACGCTCGGCATTCCTGCTATTCATTGGGTTAATATGCAGGCAAATTATGATTTAACTAAAGCGCGGATAAAACGCACGGAAAGGATTAACCCTGCAAGACATGCGGCTATGTTATGAGTTGAAGCCTTGTAGTAATAACGTGAGTTCAACCCTTAAAATATCAACAAAATGAGTACGCTTTATCTGCCAATCAGACAAATACATTTTGATGCGATTGTTGCGGGTACTAAAAAAAGAAGAGTTTCGGGAAATAAAAGAAGGGATAACGGCAAATAGATATCTAATCAAAGACGCCGATACAAAATACAAGCTAAACCCTGACGTTACAACGCCCGGAGTTGAGTATTACATTGATGATTACAACAAAGGTAATTTTCCGTTTTTGCCAAAACCTTACAAATATCTTTCGCTTGCCGTTGGTTACGCCAAAGAGCGCGATACGGCTATAGTTGAGGTAATAGGTTACAGCTTTAAACCGAACATGATACGGGCGAACTTGTACGCTTTTTGGCAAATCGTTTATCACATCGGCAATGTGGTTGAGGTTAAACGAGCGCCAAAGAAACATGTTTAGTTTACACCTCTTTTTTTCAGCTATTTTACATTGCTACCAAACATTGTTTGTGCTTACTTTCGATTTAAGCCACTTTTTAGGCTCATGGTTGGGTTTGAATACAAAAACGGCAAATATACCGCAACGGGCGCAAAGTGCCGTAAAACAGATTTATTTGCCTTTTCGGAAAAAATCCATTTGTGCCTCCCATAGCAAATCATCTTTGTGCTTCTTTGTTTCATCTTTGAGCATTTTCTCAAAATTCTTTCTTTCATTTGCCTTGTAGTCGAGGAACTCCATAAAATCCGTAAAACCTGATAACCTCATTTCAGTTGCAAAAATATTGTTATCTACTTGGTAAGATTTGAAAACTTGCTCAAGACCGAATTTTTCAACTGCTTTCTCAAAAACATTTCGCGATACATCATCTTCAAATTCTCTTTTCATTCTATCTTCCCATTGCTTGTAAAGTAGTGCCACTTCGATTTTTTTATCTGCAAGTGCAACGTCTTTTTTAATCTGCTGTTGGCGTTCAAACTCCGCCCTTTCGGGATGTACATACCCGTACTTGATTTCGTGGTGTTCGTGCTTGCGCCGGGTTTCTCTTACTTGGTCTTCAAGAATTTGCTCCGCGCCTTTGTTGATGATGCCTGCAATTCGTTCAACGTGCTTTTCTCTTTCGATTCTTTTTTCTTCTTCTGTCATTTTGGTTAACTTTTTAGTTATTAATAAGTTTATTTATAGGGATTGTTGTTTTGTCGCGCGCTAAGGCTTGACTTATTTTTCTCGCGCGCGTGTGAGTGTCTAAACTGTCAACGCGTACGCGTGAAGGCTTCAGATATCTTTATTTTAAACTCACACCGTAGTTTTTAGCAATATAGAAAATTATTCGCTCGGTGATCATACCACCTTTGGCACTTTCAAACAGTTTTTCGCTCTCTTCAAACCTGTATCTCTCATCTAACCTGCTTAAACTGTGAAACATCTCATTACCGTTTGGCTCGTTTTTTAACGCATAGGCAATGTTACGCCAATCTTCGCGGTTTTGCGTGATATTTATGCCTTTATCTAAAATCTTATTTATCAGTATGTTAAGATTGTTGTTGTTTTTGAATCTAACATTTGAAATTATTTTATTCTCAATCATTTTTGTGAAAGGTTTGGCCTGCCGAAACTCAAACCCCTCATTGTAACTTACAAAACGCAAACGGCTTACATTGATACAAGATGAATCTATTATAATGCCCATATCGGCAAAATAAACCTGCAAAGCTCTGAAGTGCTCTCTGTGTTTTTTGACATTAAATAACGGCATTAACACAAACACGCCTCTGCCCGAAACGCTCAACCCTGCGTATGCCGTAGTTTTCAGCTCATACATCTGCCGGGCAAGGGCTGTGAAGTCAGTAATTTGCGGGTTGTCTTTGCCGTCAATGTCAACGCAGATATAACCCGAATGCTCGATTAGCCCCGCATCACTTCTGGGCTCGAAAATACCCGAAGGCGTAAAGCAAGGTATCTGCTCTTTGAGAAATTTAATTTTCTCTTGGTCGGTTTCATTTCTTATACGCTGAACGGCGTGTTTATACTCACTTGTTAGTAAACATTCATGCAGTGGCTTCGTGGTGCCTTTGGTATGTGATACGTCGCTGAAAAAAGAAACTTTCGGCGAATTATAGTCTTTACTTTTAAAATCTGTATTGGGTTGTGTTGTGTTGTCTTGCATTGTAACTGTATTGTATTGTATTGTATGCGAATCAGGGGTTGAAAATTAAAAATTAACAAATTTAAACAATATTGTTTGTAAGTTTCCGTTAAGGAACATAAACCGATTAATTCACCACAATTATTCAAATTTATGTTCCCAACGGATAAA